>JBGCFJ010000380.1:0-6598 GCA_045106885.1 Saprospiraceae bacterium | reverse complement strand
CGGGTTGTATTTGGATGAATTTTGAAGTTGTACTAGGCAAAAAACGCAGACATAGCCTTTGCTATGGCGAGTATTTTTAACGACGTACAGCTTTAAAAGTCGCCAAATTACCCGACAATATTAACTGGACTGACTACTTAGTTAAATGAAAATAAATCTATTTACCTACAAATAGACTACTCTACAAATTTACAGTTAATCTATCACAGAAACATAACAGAAAAGTAAAATTTATGGAAGGATTAAATCACAGATTTAGTAACGACCAAAAAAATAAAAATTAGGTTAGGGAAAACGAAAGAAATAACCTACGTAAATTCGTGAGGTTGGATAATTCGTAGGGAAGATTAGTAGCGAAATTCCAAACGAATTATTTTTTAAAACATATAGTATTGTTGCAATTCAATTCATTATTCGTAGTGACAAAGCTCCCGACTAAAATTTCCCTTCAGCGGAAGCTTCGTCACCATATAACCAATCTTTTTATGATTAAGGGATGAGGCAATAAATAATCTACCAGAAATGACGAGGTTATTTTTTCTTTTAGCAAGATGAACAATCGCTGATTGTGAACCGCTTGCGGATGAGATGCTTATTCAGCATAGCCGTTGCTACGTTGAATAATTTTAATAGGAGCAAAAGAGGAAGATTCGGGGAATCTTTATCTTTTGTGAACCGCTTGCATGAAGAAGTGTAAGCTCCTGAACCGTGAAACGGGTGGGTTGCTGAATGCCTTTAAAAGTAAAAAGAATCCGTCAGGCTGGTAGGTTATTATTTTCCTCATCCCTAACCTCCACAATCTATCACATTTTCTGAAATTTAAAGATTTTTCGGTCGCCGCTTATCAAAGCATAAGACAAACTTTTATCCGTCAATTCCAAAACTTCAAAACAGTTTTCCGCTCGTTTTCCGTCCGTGACCATACAAGGCATTTGTGCGACACCTTCTGGTACACAACGAGAGACACAATTTTGATAAATCACTAAAGATTCATCCGATAATTTTAAATCCCCATGGTACGCATACATTCGGTCATTGGTCAACTCAATAACCGTTTTAGGATTGTTGACAGATTGCCATTTTCCTAATAACTTGTTCATTTCAATTTTAACTTCGCCATCAGCGACTGCTTTATCCGTTTTTTCGGTTTCCACTTGGGATTGACAGCCCACGAATAAAGCAAAAAATAATAAATAAGGTAAAAAAAGACCTGTTTTTCTAATGTTTCTTAGCATCGGTAGAAGATTTTTAATTTGTTCAAGGAATTGTGATAATTTGAGTATGTTACCAACTAAGTGGCATTTATATTTAAGCATAGTCTTTCAAAATTACTGATTATAACGTTTTGCGGTGAACCTGTCCCAGCGGGACAAAATGTTGGTAGAAAGCGATGTTTCAAGCATTCCAAGTGTGCCTTTAGGCGCTTACGCAAAATTTAAAACCAACAAATTGTCGATAATTTAAAATGTCGATAATTGTTAATCTCAAATTCAACCTCAAATTCCCGCCGAAGGTGGTTGAAAATTTGAAATTGAAAATTGAAAATTAAATTTTACTTAGGTACATTATGTCTAACATTCCGTACCTAAAGGCACGGTAAAATCAGAATAGCCCAAATATGCTACCGACATAAAACCCCTAAAGGGGTTATTTGGAGGAATCACCGCAATCTGTTACAATCAGAAAATTCGTCAAATGGCTATATTGTTGAATTGTTTTATTGCTATATGGCTCATCGACAATTCAACCATTTTTCACCTATTTACTCATTTCAAGCAGTATCCATGAAGACTCTACTTTACTTTATTTTTAAAATAGTTTTGTTACTTTCTTTGCCTTTTATCTGCTTCGTAAGGGGAGCTGTTTATCTATATGAGCAGCAAACCTATGGTTCTTGGATAGCCATTTTTGGTGCTGCGGGTATTACGACTTTTTTGTTAATCATTTATATGATGTTCTTCTACGGAAGTTTAACTGGAAAGGTGGGTAGTTTGAAGAAAAAATTAATCCTAGCACTCATTTTAGTTATGGGTTATGGCATTCATGCCCTCTATTTTTTCTCGGAACAAAATGCCAAACACAATACGGTTCAAAAAGAATTTACGAGCCTCCACCCTATTCTTCGTTTAAGCATTAGTACGATTATTCACTTAGATGAGGGGTTGATTATGACAGACGCCAATCGACAACCCGAAGATTATCGAAAAATGGGATTAAAATCTAAGAAGAATTCCCTACATTACAAACAAAGCAATGGTTTTGTCCACGCTTTTGATATCCGCACCAAAAATCGTAGTTGGGTTCGAAATGGTTTATTGCAACTCTATTTTAAAGCAATGGGCTTCAATACTTTACGTCATGGTGGTACAGGCGACCACTTGCATATTTCTTTGAAAAGTAGGGATAGACCTTGGGCTATTTAATAAATCCAACAATATTAAATGTCATTGAAAGGGTTTTCTTATAAAACTATTTTTATCAATTTTTAAACGAATAGGCAAACAGAAAAGCGGTTAAAGCTTAAAACAAGTTCAATAAAGAACCAGATATTTTACACATCAAAAATTATGCGTTATTCCCTTTTGAAAATTGAAAATTATAAAAAAGAGTGCTTTTCCATTTTATAAGAAAGCGCTTATGTCATTTCCTCCCCTATTGTCCATTAAAAAGAGAATTTGTAAATTTGCCGTCCCTTAAAAATCAGGAAGATTAAACATACTAATCAACTAGAGAAAATTCCTCAATTTATATTTTGCGATTTTCAAAGATTATTGTATTTTTAATCTAATTCAATTGTAAATATTGGGCAAAAATCCTCTTTTAATCGTTTTAAATTCAATTTGAAAAAGATTTTGAATCCTTCTAATTCAAATTAGAGTAAAACAAATTAGTGTTTTTTAAATATAAAAAATACACTATATTTGCTATCTTTTTTCCGTTAAAACAATGTTAAGTACCCAATCAAAAGCTGAGGTACTTAGGCAAAGTGGAGAAAATAATTAGCCAGTTAGACCAGTCAATTTTTCTTCTAAGGAAATCAAAAAATGCTTGCATAATGGATTATGGATGCATTTTTTGAGTTTCTTAGAAGGGAAAAAGGCGGTATAAATGGTTGATTATTTCTGCCACTTTGCCTTAGGAAAAGTGTGAGCGAACAATTTTAGACAAACAAGCAATTTATGAAAAAAATTGAACTGGATATAGTAGCCCTCTCCCACAGCGTAACCCACTCTAATAATTACGCTGTTGTATTAGGTGAACAAGATGGAGTGAGAAGGTTACCTATAGTCATTGGAGGTTTTGAAGCTCAAGCTATTGCCGTTGCAATGGAAAGAATGACCCCTAGTAGGCCGCTTACCCACGATTTGTTCAAAAACTCAATGGACACTTTCGATATTACGCTGAAAGAAATTGTCATTAATAATTTGTTGGATGGTATTTTTTATGCCCGCTTGGTTTGCGAAAAAAATGGAGAAGTCTTAGAAATAGACTCTAGAACTTCCGACGCTTTAGCCATGGCAGTTCGATTTGAATGTCCTATTTATACTTACGAATTCATTTTAGATGCCGCTGGCGTTATTTTAGAAGATGCAGATGAAGTAGATTCGCCTGCTGCCCCTACTAAGAAAAAGAGAAAACGAGCGTCCAAACAAGTAGAATTATCAGAACGCTCTACCGAAGATTTACAAAAATTACTAGAGACTGTTTTAGATAAAGAAGATTATAGAGAAGCTGCCAAAATCAGAGATGAAATTCAACGTCGAACGCAGTAACTGACCTACATATATATTGCTATCCTAAAAAATCCTTTCAGTTGTTACTGCTGAAAGGATTTTTTTTATGGGTTGCGAGTTGCGGGTTGCGAGTTGCGGGTTGTCCCAACATTGAGTAAAAAGAAACTAAGTGAAATTTAATTTTCAATTTTCCTGATTATAACGTTTTGCAGTGAAGTTGTCCCAGCGGGACAAAATGTCGGTAGAAAATGATGTTTTACAAATCAAAAATGTGGGCTACCCGTCTAAGAACGACATTCTCGACAACAGCGAATCTATATTCGCTGCTCCAAGCGTCAAAAAATATAGATTTTCCGTCCAGCACCATAAGTCATTTCTCCCGTGGTTTCATCGGCAAAAATGATAAAATAAGCTTCTTTTCCACCATCTAAAGCTTCTAATTGGTAAGTTTCCCCGTTCATTTCAAATTCTAAATAGCCTTCTAATTGCATTGTAACGTCCATATCAATCACATTTCTTAGGGTAATGGTCGATTTATCGGTGGCGGGTTTTAGGACTGCGGGGACTTGCCATGCCTCTGAAAAAGGAAAATGTTCGATGCTTTTAAAGGTCTTTATTTTAGGACTTTTGGCATCTTTTAATCGAATGCCAAACCTGTTTTCTCTTTGAATCAAATACCAACTTAAACCGCCTAAAGTAAGCGTCGTTGGATTGCCTACTAAATCTGGCACTAGCGTTATATTTTTGGGACTTTCTTCTCCTAATTTCACAGGCACTTCGGGGTCAATAATCATCGTTACTTGCCCATTTTCTAGAATAAATTGCCCGATTCCCTGAGGGGCATTTGCTGGAAAAACCACTGTATTACTGCTATCACTGCCAAAAGGCGTAATCCCTTCTTTGAGCCAATATAATCCAGCTAAGGATAACCAACCATCCGCCGAAGTAATCTCTTCCACTCTTTCCATTTGCCATTGTTGATTCGCTGCTTTTGACAAATTCAAGGACTCCGTTACCAACGGCTTTACAGGAGTAGTACAAGCGGCAAAACCGACAAGGCAAAAGGTATAAAAAAATGCGGTCATTTTTGACATGCTATTATTTATTTAGGATGGACAATAAAGATGGCAACAACACCATCTATTTAGCAATTAGAGCACAAAAGAGGTCAGAAGTCAGACCGAAAAATTACATTTTTCTGTCAGAAGTCAGATTGAACCCATGTAAATAGATGATAGTCAGTTTTTTACACAAAAAATATCTGACTTCTGACAGTCAATGAAATTGACGGTCTGACTTCTGACTTCTAAAAATGTATAGTAGTATAAGGTCATTTATCGCCTCGCCCCTAAACAACTAATTTACAAATTTTTATAAATTAACAGCGCAATTAAAATAATCCTAAAATATTAGGCGCTTACGCAAAATTTAAAACCAACAAATTGTCGATAATTTAAAATGTTGATAATTGTTAATCTCAAATTTAACCTCAGATTCCCGCCGAAGGTGGTTTAAAATTGAAAATTTGAAATTGAAAATTGAAAATTAAATTTTACTTAGGTACATTATGTCTAACATTCCGTACCTAAAGGCACGGTAAAATTAGAATAGACCCAAATATGCTACCGACATAAAACCCCTAAAGGGGTTAATCGGATGAATCACCGCAATCTGTTACAATTAGAAAATTTCAACCTTAACCTCAGATTCCCGCCGAAGGTGGTTTAAAATTGAAAATTGAATTTTACTTAGTTTCTTTTATCAATTTTTAATCTGATTATTTAATAAATACAATTACACAAAATTAACCCAACAGACTATATTTCCCAACAGATTACTAAAAATAAGCATTCTTACTCAACATTATACCAATTCATCGTTCCTCATCATTTTTACAACGAATTCCTCCTTCATCGTTCCTCCTTCATCCCCGATAAAAAATCGGGATTTCGTTTCACTCAACATTTTTTAACGCTCCTCTTTCTTTTCTCCAAGAGAAATTCTATTTTTGCCCTCCCAATTTCAGTTTTCAACAACTGATTCCCCTTTATTCGGGATGTGGCGCAGCCCGGTAGCGCACTGGTCTGGGGGACCAGGGGCCGCAGGTTCGAATCCTGTCATCCCGACGATAAACCTCTGTGAATGAAATATTTGCAGAGGTTTTATTTTTTAAGTAGCTTGGGCTTCCAGCCCGAGTAGCGAATATTATTAGGTGTAAGAATGGCTACTCGGGCAAGATGCCCAAGCTATTTTGGCAAAATTCTCTTATCTTGAGCCGCCAAACCCTAAAAATCAATCAAACTTATACATCCGTTATCAAATTAAACAAATGACCCAAACTAAATTAACGCTAGACACCTTAGAATCTTGGCTTTGGGATTCTGCGAATATCCTCCGAGGAAGTATCGACTACTCTGATTTCAAAAACTATATTTTTGGTTTGCTTTTTTTAAATCGTTCGAATGATGTGTTTGCCGAAGAAGTAGAGCAAATTATGGAACGAGAAGGCATTTCTCGGGCAGATGCAGAAGACGAATCTTACCTACAATTGCCGCCACAAGCGCGTTGGGAGCATATCATCAAAGCCACCGAAAATATTGGGATTGCTTTGGATAAGGCTTTTGCAGCGATTGAAAATGAAAATACTAGTTTGGAAGGCGTGATGACAGCGACTAAATTTGGTGATAAAGAACGTTTGTCGGATGAAGTTTTGCAACGTTTATTGCGGCATTTTAACCAGTATTCGCTGCGGAATGATGATTTGGAATCGGCGGATTTATTGGGCGATGCTTACGAATATTTAATCAAGCAATTTGCGGATGATGCGGGCAAGAAAGGGGGCGAATTCTATACGCCACGGGGCG
>JBGCFJ010000038.1:0-15174 GCA_045106885.1 Saprospiraceae bacterium | reverse complement strand
ACATAAAACCCCTAAAGGGGTTAATTGGAGGAATCACCGCAATCTGTTACAATCAGTAAAATTGAAAATTGAAAATTAAATTTTACTTAGCATCTAAGCCCCCTAAAAAACAAAAAATATTTCGGAACTAAACCCCTATTTTTACAGTTACCTTATTTTCTCTCATTATAAAACTTCCGAGTAATGTCACCTGCTTCCGAACCTACCAACCCGATGTCCCGCCTATTTCAGTATTTAAAAGGATACAAGAAAGAAGTAAGCGTTTCTGTTTTTGCCACGATTACCAATAAATTATTTGATATGATGCCGCCTTTTTTGACGGCTTGGTTAATTGATACGGTTAGTGGTCAAGTACCATCATGGATACCTCGGTGGACAGGTCTAAACGATTTATGGGAAGTCGCCATTTTTATTACTATTATTACCATCATCATTTTTGGGTTTGAAAGTTTCTTTGAATGGATGTTCAAAAGAGGCTATATGCGATTGGCGCAAAAAGTGCAGCATGACTTAAGATTAGATGCTTATAATAAATTACAAAGTAGAGAAATCGCCTATTTTGAAGAACAACGCACTGGTAATTTAATGTCCATGCTTAATAATGATGTGAATCAATTAGAACGTTTTTTGAATGGTAGTTTTAAAGAAATTATTCAATTAATCATATTAGTATTGGTCGCAGGATGGGCGCTATTTAGTTTTTCTTGGCAATTAGGCGCAGTCAGTATGGCTTCCATTCCTTTCATTATTTGGGGTAGTTTTTGGTATCAAAAAACCATTGAGCCTCATTATCAAAAAATACGCAGCTCCGTAGGGGAATTGAGCAATAGACTAGAGAATAATATTTCTGGCATTGCAGTGATTAAAAGTTTTACCGCAGAGACTTATGAGACACAACGAGTAATCGAAAGTTCTAAGAATTATCAAACCGCCAATTTTGGGGCTATTCAATGGAACGCTTTGTATGTGCCTTTAATCCGAATGGTGATTGTGATGAGTTACGCTGCGGCTTTATTATTGGGTGGCTATTGGGTGATTAACGGCATGAATGGTTTCACGATTGGTTCCATGGCTTTTATAGCGATGATGTTAGAACGCCTATTATGGCCGATTACTCGATTGGGAGATGTATTCGACCAATATGAACGTGCGAAGGCTTCTTCTCGTAGAATTTTTGGGCTCATTGATGCCAAAAATCAGATTACTAATCCAGCTAATCCTCAAATTTTGCCTAGTGCAAGCGGTAATATTCAGTTAAAAAATATTTCTTTTTGGTATAAAAAAGGACAAGCTATTTTGGATAATATTGCTTTAAATATCCAAAAGGGACAAACCATTGGGATTGCTGGACCAACTGGTGGAGGCAAAACAACCTTAATCAAATTATTGCTGCGCTTATATGATGTTAAAAATGGGAGCATTGAGATAGAAGGCATTGATATTAAAAATTTGACTTTAAAGAATTTGCGGCAAAACATTGGTTTTGTTAGCCAAGAAGTTTACTTATTTCACGGTAGTATTCAAGAAAATATTGCTTATGGCATGCCTGATGCATCGAATGAGTCAATTATCAATGCCGCAAAAAAGGCACAACTACACGATTTTATTGCTACCCTACCCGATGCTTACGAGACTATCGTTGGAGAAAGGGGCATTAAATTATCAGGCGGGCAACGCCAACGATTGAGTATTGCTAGAGCTATTTTAAAAGATGCCCCCATTCTAATTTTAGACGAAGCTACTTCTGCAGTAGACACTGAAACCGAACGAGCTATTCAACAAAATTTGCACCAACTCACCCAAGGTAAAACAGCTTTGATTATTGCCCATCGCTTATCTACTATTCGACATGCAGATAAGATTATCGTGCTAAAAGATGGGCAAATTTCAGAATCAGGCACACATACCGATTTGTTAACCACTGATGGTATTTATGCGGATTTATGGAAGGTGCAGATTGGGGAATTGGCAAAATGAAAAAGGCCATGCAATGATTAGGACTTAATCCTCAAACACATCTATTTTTATCTCCCGCTCTTTTCTCAAAAAGTGAACCACTGCATGTTTATCCTTATATTGGAAGATAGCATACTTATGTTTATCTGTCAGCTCGTTTTTAACAAATCTTAGGGCAGGGTTAATCTGATTTTGAAGCAAATCTAGTTTGCCCATAAATATTGTAAAAATGAAGAAAAATAAAGAAACTAAATACTATTGTTTTCATTGATAAATATTGAAGAGGTTATTGATAATAAAAGTATTACAAAAATAATGTTTTAATTGAACTTTGCACTACCTTCGTTTTATGAAGCTATTAAAGAACACCGCCATTGCTGCTTTAATCCTTATCACAGCTTGTGCCATTTACGGATATTGGTACTATAATAATCTAAAGCCTACTTATGAAGGCACTTTATCCTTAGAAGGACTGGAACAAGAAGTCGAAGTTTACTTTGATGATTATGGTATTCCTCATATATATGCACAAAGCGAAACGGATGCCCAATTTGCTTTGGGGTATTTACATGCCCAAGACCGTTTGTGGCAAATGGAATTATTGCGTCGAGTGGGAAGTGGTCAATTAGCAGAGATATTGGGTCCTGCAGTCATTCAGACAGATAAATTTTTCAGAAGTATCAATTCTTTTGAAACAGCTAAAAAAGCAGCTAAAGCATTTGAAGCGATTCCTGCTGATGACCCTATGAAAAAAGCGGCACTCGCTTATTATGCGGGTATTAATAGCTTTATTAAAAATGGTCCAACACCTATTGAGTTTGAAATTTTAGGCATTGAAAAACAAGCATTAAGCATCTTAGACTGTTATGCTGTTTTTGGATACACGTCTTTTAGTTTTGCACAAGCTTTTCGGACGGACCCTATTGTTGCTAAAATTCAGCAAGATTTTGGTGCGACTTATTTAAATGATTTGGATGTCCATTGGAATCCTGCCGCTCAAATGATTCCTACTTACCAAGCACCCGATATAACGAGTACTGAATTATCAGATGCTTTGAGTATGAATGAGTTGTTTGAAAGTTTGCCAACTCCACCATGGATTGGTAGTAATAGCTGGATTATCAGTGGCAAAAAAACCAAATCTGGAAAAACCATTTTCACCAATGATACGCATATTGGTTTTGCCCAACCTTCGGTTTGGTGGGAAGCGCATATAGAATATCCTGGACATCGAGGTTATGGCAATTATTTGGCGGGTGTCCCTTTTCCTGTGATTGGGCATAATGACGACATTGCTTTAGGCTTAACCATGTTTGAAAATGACGATATTGATTTTTATGTAGAACAATTAAATCCAGATAATCCGAATCAAGTCCGCTTTAAAGATAAATGGGAAGATTTGGACGTTCGTAAGGAAATTATTAAAGTAAAAGATAGTACGAATGTGGAAATTGAAGTAAAAACGAGTCGGCATGGACCGATTGTCAATGATGTAGTGGAAGGTATTCAAAAAATAACGAATCAACCTGTCTCCGTTTATTGGGTCTATAATGAATTTATTCCTAATAATTTGGGCACTACCTACCAACTATCTCACGCAACCAATATCGACGAAGCTAGAGAAGCTGCATCTCAAATTGTTGCGCCAGGACTGAATGGAATGTATGCCGACAAAGATGGAAATATTGCTTGGTGGGCAATGGCAAAATTGCCCATTCGCCCTCCACATGTCAATACTAAATTATTTTTAGACGGCGCAAGCGGCGAAGATGAAATATTGGGCTACGAAGATTTTAAAAATAATCCACAGTCAGAAAATCCGCCAGAAGGCTATTTATATTCCGCCAATAATCAACCTGATACCACCAATGGCATTTTACAACCTGGTTATTATATTCCAGAAGACCGAGGTAAAAGAATCATGGATTTAGTCAGTGCCAAAGATGATTGGGATGTAACTGCGGCCAAAGCAATGATAACCGAAGTCGTTTCAGATAAAAAGCCGATGATGGTTAAAACCATTATTCAAACCTTATCGAATACTACTTTTAAAAATAAACAAGCAGGAAAAGCCGCTGAGATCTTAGCGATGTGGGATGGAGACAATCAATTGGATGATATTGCCCCAACCATCTTTGCAAAACTGCAATACAAATTGCTAGAATTAGCTTGTAAAGATGAATTAGGGGACAATTTTACGGAGTTTTTAAGTACGGTTTTATCGCGACGGAGTCTACCTTTTTTATTAGAAAAAATGGACTCTCCTTGGTGGGATGACCAAAGCACGCCTAATAAAAAAGAAACTAGAAAAGATATTATCCTAGCAGCTTTTGAACAATCTTTGGATGAAATAGAAGCACAATTAGGCAGCGATATTTCGCAATGGAAATGGGGCAAGGTACATACCATAGAACATCCGCATACTTTAGGACAAAATGAATCTTTACGTCCTTATTTTAATGTTGGGCCATTCCCTGTAGTCGGCAATAAAGAAGTGATTAATAATATGAGTTTTACGATTAATGGTTCTGGAACATACAAAGTAGTCAGTGGTCCTGCGGTGAGAAGAATCATTGATTTTGCAGATGTCGAACATTCGATTAATGTCTTGCCAACAGGTAATTCGGGTAATCCATTAAGCCCGCATTATGCCGACCAAGCGAAGCTATTTGTAGATGGGGAATTTCGGACGCAACTGATGAATAAAGAAGAGATTATAGCAACAGGAAAAAAATTAATACTAAAAGCTAAAAGATAATGACCAATCCAAATCAAAAAGGAGAATTTGCCCGAAGCTGGAAAGTCCTTTTAGCCGCTTTTCTTGGAATGGGCGTCTGTATCGTCTCTTTTTCCTACTATTCCAGTGGCATCTGGATAAAACCTTGGCAAGAAGAATTTGGCTGGTCTAGAACAGAAATTGGCACTGCCCAAATCTACCAAAACTAAATCATTAAAAAACTATGAAAAAGACAATCCTCTTTACGTTACTGTTATCCTTCGCCATCAATTTATCCCTCAAAGCTTGGTGGGATCCAGGTCATTTGGTGACCGCTATGATCGCCTATGAAAACCTAACGCCCGAAGCTAAAAAACAAGTAGATGCCTTAACCAAACAATTGCAAAGAGACTATCCTTATGTCAATCATTTTATTACCACAGGCCCTTGGCCAGATGATTTAAAAGCGGAAGGTGTCAGAACTTTTGACACTTGGCATTATACCAATATGCCTTTGAATACCAGTCGATTGCCATTGGCTGACCCGCCAGTTGTGGATATTATTTGGGCAATTAATCAAATGGATAAAGTCCTAGGTACTAAGACAGCAAAACCTGTTGACAAAGCTAGACATTTGGCTTTTTTAGTCCATTTAGTAGGCGATGCCCATCAACCATTACATAGTACATCGGTGCATGATAATGAGCAACCAGGTGGAAATGCTGGTGGCAATGGATTCAAGTTAAAAGGCGAATGGCGGAATTTACATGGACTTTGGGATGATGGTTGCGGCTATTTAAGCGAATTAAATGACATCAATCCTTATGGCAAAGACAAAGAAGCTTTGAGTAAAAAAGAAATCAAACGCATCAAAAAGTTTTCTAAGAAACTGATGGAAGAATTTCCTAAAAGTCGCTTTGAAAAGGGCCCTTATAATCATCGACAATTAGACCCAGATTTTTGGATTTTAGAAAGTCATAAATACGCCATAGAATACGGTTACCGAGGCGCCAATGAGGTAAAAGACAATGGCTATAAAAAATGGATACGTCCAAATGATGAGCCTTCTGAATTATATTTAAAAAAGGGACAGGAAGTAGTGAAAGAGCGCTTGGCTTTAGCGGGGTATCGCTTGGCAGAAATGTTGAATGCTACTTTTGGGAAGCAGGGATAAATTCTTGATCAACGATTTGTTCATTTAGACGCCTCCGCCCTTTGCGCTAAGCCCTTTGCCGAATACATACAACTTATTTTTTCAGGGTTTTCTTATAAAAAATATTCCTATTAATTTTCAATTTAAAATGTTCAATTTTCGGTAGTGCTATAAATGTAAGGCTATAATATTTTATAAACTTAATATTTCTTATGGGGTTTACTTAGACATAGCCTTACAAATGTAGCACTACCGCATATTTTTCAAGTACTTTAGCCTTTATTTTCTTTGTAAACGCTATAAATATATAAAATATTATAATATCAAAAAACTATCCAAAACCGATTCTTTTCTTTGTTTTACCTAAATTTTCTTTGAGTGCAGCCATTCTAATTGCAGTAACACCCGCTTCCACGCCTTTATTTCCATATTTACCGCCCGCTCGGTCCAAAGCTTGTTGCTCATCATTCGGAGTTAGCAAACCGAAAATAAAGGGTTTAGCTGTTGCAATACTTAAATTCGTTAGCCCCATTCCTACGGCTTGATTGATATATTCATTATGGCTAGTTTCGCCTTTGATAACACAACCTAAACAAATAACCGCATCTACTTGATGTTTTGCAGCTAACATTGCTGCCCCTCCTGTCAATTCAAAAGCACCTGGTACTTGAACAGTATGGATATTGTCTTCTTTTGCGCCATGCTTGATAAGCGTATCATAAGCGCCTTCATATAATGCATGCGTGATGTGTTCATTCCAATCTGCGACCACAATGCCAAAGGTCATTTTTTCTGCAGATGGTAATTTAGATTCGTCGTATTTTGATAAATTTTTTAATGCGGATGCCATAGTTTAGGAGGTTGAGAGGCGGAGAGGCAGAAAGGCGGAGAGGCAGAAAGACTTAGGAATTTACCTACCTTTCAGCCTTTCAGCCTCTCTGCCCTTCAGCCTAATATTAGTTAACGAAAAAAGGGATAAACCTAACAAACTAGGATTATCCCTTTTTTAACAATAAAATGTATCAACAAGTTTAGCCTTTTGCAGCTACTCTTGCAATGTATTTGTCAATATCTGTGCCTTCCTGAGAAGTTGGATAATTGTTTTTAATTTTTTCAAAAGCTGCTTTAGCTTCACCATTCTGCCCTTGTTTTTCGTGCAAAAGTCCCATTTTTTTAAGGTAATAAGAAGCTAACACTTCATTATCCCCAGCATTTGCTGCTTTTTGGTAACTCGATAATGCACTGGCAAAATCATTCTTTTCGGCATAGGCATCTCCCATAGCGCCAAATTTAGTATAAGCTAATACGGTTCCTTCTGGGTCAAAGCTTCCTAAATAATCAATAGCTGCATCATATTGTCCTAACTGTAAGTAAGAAATACCTGCATAGTATTGTGCTGAATTGGCGACTGCTGTACCACCAAAATCATCAATAATATCTAAGAATCCCATAAAACCACCACCTGGATTAGTCAAAGCAAGTGCAAAAGAATCTCTTTCAAACATTGCTTGTGCTTGTACCATTTGAGAAGCAGCATCTTTTTCCTTAGGTGCTTGAACAAATTGATTATAGAAAATATATCCACCAACCAAAATAATTAGGCCCGCTAAAACCCCTAAAATAGTCTTTTGATTATCTTCTAAAAAATCGGATGCGCTGTCTTTTACTTCTACCAAGTCAACCAAAGTTTCTTCTGATTGCTTCTGTTTTCTTCTTCTTGCCATTGCTGGATGTATTTAAATTAAATTTTAAAATGCAAAATCTTAGAGCTTGTTGGAAGTTTGTTTTTGGAGATAAAAAAGATGTATTTTTTGTTCTGATAAAATCAAATTTATTGGTAATAGCCTTTGCTATTGAGAATAAATTTGATGAAGTCAGAACGAAAAAGACGCTTTTTTAGTCTAAAGGATAAATTCCTAATAAGTTCTTAAATCAAAAGTGTATTAAAACACTAAAAATATCCTATTATAATAATTAATCATTTGTTATTTTCAATAATTAAAAATCATTTAATAAACTCATTTTCAATTAATTGCAAACAATTGAATGATTAACATAAAATAAATTTTTGCAAAGATATATTTTTCAGTGCAAAAAAAATAGGAGCGCAATTAATTACGCTCCTATTTTTTTTATGTTTCGTTATATTTTAGGTATTGATAAAGGCTTATTTCGTTGTTTTTTAGCCTATCACATCAATAACCAATAACAAACTATTCTAAAAACGGATAATTTTCTTGTGTATAATTATCTGTATATAATTCTGATGGATCAGGGAAATTAGATTCCTCTGCAAATTTTACCGATGCAGCCACTTCCGCATTAACCGCATTCTTAATATCCTTGATTTCTTCAGGTTTAACTTTATAAGTTGTCAATAAAATCTTCTCTGAAGTTTTGATCGGGTCAATATCTTTATATTGCTTAACCTCTTCTTTCGTTCGATATTTAGCAGGGTCAGATACAGAGTGTCCTTTATATCTATAAGTTTTAATTTCTAAGAAATAAGGGCCTTTTCCTGCACGAATATGCGCAGATGCTCGTCCGATTGCTTCATGAACTGCCGCTGGATCCATCCCATCAACAGATTCACTTGGCATACTATAAGAAGCACCCAATTGATGTAATTCTACGACATTGGAAGTTCTGCTGACAGAAGTTCCCATCGCATACCCATTATTTTCTACGATATATAGTACTGGAATATTCCAAGCCATTGCCATATTAAAAGATTCGTGCAAAGCCCCTTGACGAGAAGCACCATCTCCAAACATAGTTACACAAAGGTTATTTGTCCCTTTATACATTTCTGCAAAAGCAATTCCTGTACCAATAGGAATTTGCGCCCCTACAATACCATTTCCACCGAAATAGTTATTTGGTTTGTCGAAAAAGTGCATGGAACCACCTTTTCCTTTTACAATTCCTGTTTCTTTTCCATATAATTCTGCCATAGCAGCATTCATTGTCACGCCTCTTCCTAATGCGATACCGTGTTGGCGGTAAGCAGTGACAATAGAATCTCCGTCAATCAAAGCAGATTCTAAACCTGCCGCAATCGCCTCTTGTCCTATATAAACGTGGCAAAATCCACGAATTTTCTGTGCGCCATACATTTGAAGGGCTTTCTCTTCAAATTTTCGGATACGAAACATCAATGTGAACCATTCAATGTATTGTTCCTTTGTGTATTTTACTTTTTTTGTTTTTCTGGTTGAAGTTTTTCTTTTACTGGTAGCGGTGCCATTCTCAACTACTTGCGCCATATCGAATAATTTTTTGTTAGCGAAAATTCGCAGGTTTTATAAAATTGCTTCCTAAAATTATAACTTTTTTTTGAAATTAGTAACCACAAAAAATAAATTGGTTATCTAGATAAGATTATTTGTTTACTATTACTAAGTATCATCGAATAAGCACATCTGTGATATATTCTTCTCCAAGTCCTTCATTTATCAATTCAATTATCTTGGTTTTGCTATACGACAGTTCTTGTCGTAAAGGTGCAGAAGAGATACTAATAAACAATTTTTTACCTCTAAGTTTTATTTCTTTCGTATACCCACTAATCGAAGGGCCCATATTCAGCACCCAAATTTCTTTCACTTTATTCTGATAAAGTTTTGATTTCCAATTGTTTTTTGCCACTAATTCTTTAATTACATCAGCAATTGGTTGGTCGTTATATTTTTTAAATGCCATGAATTAGAGGTTATTAGAAATTATTAAAAGTAATTAAATAATTGACACTTTTATAAGAAAGGGTAATAGGTTGATGAGAACATGAGATTAATCCCGACTCATCGGGGTTACCTAGAAAAAATGTCAATTATATCTATCGATGTACTTATTCTGCTATTTGTAGCTCTCCAAAGTTAATAATAAAACGTTTAAAAGGTGTATCTAGTTTGGTTAAAATATCTGATAAACGGTTTTCATGAGTATCCGTAAAAAAAATTTGCCCAAAATCTTTTTCAAATAATAACTCTAATAATTGGGTAACTCTCTGTTTGTCCAGTTTATCAAAAATATCATCCAAAAGCAAGAGAGGCGCTATTTCTTTCTCTCTTCTTAACAATTCGTATTGTGCCAATTTCAACGCTAAGATAAAAGATTTCATCTGCCCTTGAGAAGCGTATTTTTTCAACGGAAAATTTTCTATTTTAAAGGTTAAGTCATCCTTATGAATACCAACCGTTGAGCGCTGTAAGATTAAATCTTTAGGGCGATTTTCTTTTAATAACCGTAGAAATTCATTTTCATTCAAATGTGAGCGATAAGTATAATTCACCGTTTCTTGGTCATTTGAGATTGTTTTATAAAATGCTTGAAAGATAGGAATAAATTGCGCACTAAACGCTTTCCTTTTTTGATGAATTAATTGAGCTGGGGCTTCCATTTGTTCATCAAAAATGGTCAACAATCCTTCATTTATTTTTCTAGTTTCTGCAAATTTCTTTAAGGTAGCATTTCGCTGTTTTAACAAACGATTATACTGAATTAAGGCACTTAGGTATTCCGCATCAATCTGAGATAAAGTATTATCTAAAAATTTTCGCCGAACTTCGCTACCTTCTAATGCCAATTCTGCATCAAAAGGCGTAATCATAACAACAGGAAATTGACCGATATGTTCTGCTAATTTTGTATAAGCTACATCGTTTAACTCAATTGTCTTTTTTTCTTTGGGAATGACCTTTGCTACCGTCTTAAATCGCTTTTTTCCTTTTTTAAATTGTCCTTCCAATCGAAAAAAGGTCGTTTCATGCTTTTTTATATAACTATCACTAATCCCAAAATGGCTTTTACACATACATAAATAATAAACCGCATCCAATAGGTTGGTCTTGCCCATTCCATTTAAACCGACAATACAATTGACCTTTTCTGAAAAATCAACGGTCTGCGTTTCGTAATTTTTAAAATTGGTTAGTTTTATTTTTTTTAAATGCAAGTTTAGTGATTAGTGATTAGTTAATTGGCACGCTATCTTACGAAGATTATGCTAAAATGAGTAAAGGAGAAAATGAATAAATGTTCGCCAAAATTGGTAATAATAAGACCTTTTTGAAAACAATTATCCACCTATTTATTCATTTTATCATCTAGTCATTTTTTCAGATTTCAAAAAAGTAAGATATAGTAGTTAATTAATGATTGGTTAGCCATATAAAAAGCCAACAATCAAAATCGCTCAACTGTAAAAGTGGGGAGTTTTTCTAAGTAAACAAAAAAAGAAGGTTATAAAGTCAAAGCTTTATAACCTTCTATATCAAAAACCAACTAAATCGGTTATTAAGATGGTTGATATGAGGATATTAAAATTTTACTGTTTCACTAATTGCTCTGTAAACAACTCTTCTCCTAATCGAACTCGAATAAAATAAGTGCCTGCTGTCCAATTTCCAGCATTAACGGTATGATTTGCGTAACCATTATCCGTTCGACCTAAAATTCCTATTTGAATATTTTTACCGCTCGCATCAAAAATTTCATAAGTACCTTCTGTTGCCGCACTATATTGAATCGTAAAATCACTAATTACAGGATTCGGGAAGATGTTCCCTAAAACATTGACGCCCGCTCCTAAATTAGCTGTCCCTGCTCGTCCAAAACTAAAGGAGTGGTTACGAGAATATGGTCCAACCCCTAACGGACAAATACTTCTTACTCTATAAGTAATCGCTGAACCAGCGGGTACGGTTAAGGTATATCTTGTGCCAGTCACATGAACTTTTTTCCAGACATTACTAAAACCAAGGCGATATTCCAATTCATAAGCAGTTGCATCAACAACTTCTTGCCACTCAAAAGCGACACTATTGCCAAATAGTCCAACACAAGTGATGTTTTCTGGCACACCACAATTGGTAAAATGCACTGTGTAATCTTCTGTTTCTCCATAACCATAGCCACTACAAAAAAATGGGATAGCTTAAGATTAAGCCACCCTATTTTATTTAATTGGTTACTATTCAGCAAAGGGCAGGTTTAATTGTATTTGAAAGATTTTTTCTTGTAAATCTTAATTTTTTCAACCATTTGGTGCTTTACACGCTTAAACCCAATGCACTAAGCCCTTTGCTGAATGAATAAGATTATTGTTTCACTAACTGTTCTGTAAGCACCTCTTGTCCAACCTTAAGTTTCTAACACCCACAAAATTCGAGCACCATTTCTTGAATATCGGGAAAGAATAAATTGAACTCTTCATTAAAATCGTCAAAATTTGCTTGTAGGTGACTGACTGCATTTTTAAAATTAGAAGGGAATTTTGTTCGCTTATCTAGCCGTTCAAAAGTATATTGTAACCCATCCATCGTCCCATATTTTTGCAACCAATCGTTCGCAATCATATTAGGAACATATTTCTGCATTTTTAGCGGTAAGTCTAATTGCCGATCAGTTAACAATTGATACATTCTTTGAGCAAAATCAGCCAAAGGTTCTGAAGAATATTTCCCCCAATTATGTACTAATAGATTATCAAAAAAGACATCAATAACTACAGGTGCATATTTATGGTGGTGTGGGTGCAAGCGAGCCGTTCCTTGACGAACAATTGGATGACTATCTGTAAAAGAATCTATTTTCCGATGAAGGGTAACGCCTTGCTGGATAGCAAGCGGTAATTGGGCAACTTCTTTATTTCTAATAGCATCTGCAATGAAATTACCGATGACTAAATCATCATCGTGGCAGGAAAGAAAAAGATGTGCTAGGTAATTCATTGTTTGAGTTGTGGGTTGCCAGTTGCCAGTTACCTGTTACGGGTTTTTCCAGTTGCCAGTTACGAGTTGCGGATTTCCAGTTTTGGTTGCAAGATACAAGTTTTATATCAACTCGCAACAGGCAACTGCCCCTCCTACACCATTTTATCCGCACAAGAAGAACTTGCAAAAGCGTGTGGTTTAGCTTTAAAAACAAAGCCCATTCCTAGAATATAGCCCATTGCTTCTTTAAGTGCTACATTAGATTGGAAATTAGGGTCTGTATTAATATCTGCGTGCACTTCTAATTCTACTTGGTATAAATCTAATAAATCACAAAGACTATAAGCCACTTGAACAGATTGAGAGACTTCCAATATCATTCGTTCTTTAATAGACATGGTTTGTTCAAATTTATAATTACTGATAAACATGAATCCACCTCTTTTTTCTCTTAGAAATACGATAACCGTAGCAAATTCAACAATTTTACCCTTCACTTGAGAATCTGTACCAATACAGACTTTTAGTCGATGCCCCGCCTCTGTTTCTCTAATAATCGTTTGTTCCACTATTTCCAAAAGTGGTTGCTCAATTTGTTGACCATTTAATCTCCTCCAATTTAAGTTAACATTCATGCTTATTTGTTTTAAGAAACAGCTAATTTATTTGGTAATTAATAAAATTTTCGATTATTTATTTCATCATAAATACAATTTAAATAATATTTTTAGCTAATTCACCTTTTGTGTGAAATTTAGTCGATTAGCAATTAAGAGATTACTTCAAATTTACAATACTAAAAAAATTAGCCTATCCTTAAAAGCAATTTCCCTGCTTGAAAGTTCCATATTAATTTCTTATGGAATGATTTATTAATAGGAATTTTACAAATGAGTAAATTTTCAGAATAAATTAAATCAAGGATATTACAGAAAGGAACTTAATAAGTAATTGGACAGTTATATTTGTGGTAAAAAAATTAATTTTCATTGTCAATTTTATTCAAAATAAATGATTCCATTTTTTAAATACCAAGGTGCTGGAAATGATTTTGTAATGGTCGATAATCGAGCGACTACTTACTTAACTAGAACTGATACCAAAACCATTAACTGGTTGTGCAATCGAAGATTTGGTATCGGTGGTGACGGTTTAATTTTATTACAAAATCATCCAGATTACGACTTTGAAATGATTTATTTCAATGCAGATGGAACGGAAGGCTCGCTTTGTGGAAATGGTGGTCGTTGTACGGTTGCTTTTGCCAAACAATTAGGCATTATTAACCATAAATGTACCTTCTTAGCAATTGACGGAGGACATGAAGCAACCATCAATGCTGAAGGAAATTGGGTAGAATTAAAGATGGCAGATTTAGATACTGTACATTGTAATTCAGACCATTACGTCTTAGACACAGGCTCTCCTCATTATATCAAGTACGTTGATAATGTAGCTAAAATGGACGTTTTTACGGAAGGTCGAGCGATTCGAAATAATGCGACTTATAAAAAAGAGGGCATTAATGTCAATTTTATTGAGCCACTAGAAAAAGGTTTTCATATCCGTACTTTTGAAAGAGGGGTCGAAGATGAAACTTTAGCTTGTGGCACAGGGGTGACCGCAGCCGCTATTTCTTTTGCCTTAGAACATCCAGAAGATGCCACTACCCTATTAAAGAATGGTGGTATACCAGCAAAAGCAGAAGGTGGAGATTTAAAAGTTCGATTTGTGCAGCGTGGTACTTCTTTTGAAGATATTTGGTTGTGTGGGCCAGCTACTTTTGTCTATGGAGGACAGATTACACCTTAAAATTATTGCTTAGTGACGACGCAGGAATAATTAGCTTCAAATTTCCCTTCAGAATTCGTTACCCTAACATAACTAGTTCCGGAGTTTAAATCAAATTTTCCTTTTGCATTGTCAATATCTACACCACCTGTCCCAGAATTAACGTCAAATCTACCTTCCATATCTTCTATAAGAATATCCCCTGTCCCAGAATTAGCATCCAAATCCGCTTTTACTCCTGAGATAGCTAAATCTCCTGTTCCACTATTCACGTCTAAATCCAAGTTATCAGGCACCATTAATACCCATTTAGAAAGACTCCTATTTAAACTATTCCTAACTTTCTTTTCTTCAATCGTTAAGGTCTTGCCATCATAATTTACTTTAACGCTGACTTTGTCCTCATTCCATTCTCCTTTTACTTGAACTTCACTAGTATTCCCTTTTTTAATGGTAATATCTCCAGTTAGACTGCTAATTTCTAGGTATTCTACGCTCTTATAAGATTTGTCTAAATTTTGTGCAAAAATTAAGGTAGGTAACGCTGCAAATAAAATGGCGCATAAGGTTAATTGATTAATTAACTTTTTCATCGGATGTCTTTTTTTAGTAACGGATAAAAAACAAGTTGGACGTTTCTAATTTAATGCCCCACGAATTTATTACCCCCACGAATTATAATGCTTCCAATTGTTTTTGAACGTTATTTGGTTCTACTGAAAAAAGGTCGATTTTGGAACAGGTGTCGGACACTTATCATATATAAATGATTCGATTTTAATAATTAAAATATCTGTATTTTATTAAATCAAAGTGTCCGACACCTTTTTTCAGTAAGACCTTAT
>JBGCFJ010000379.1:0-1787 GCA_045106885.1 Saprospiraceae bacterium | reverse complement strand
ACGGCGCTTTTAGACTATACTATAAATATGTTTAAACAATAAAATTTTGTTCTAAAGTTGTAATATCGCAACATTAAGTACCTAGTATTAAATAATTGCCATTTTTGATGAGGCTGTTTTTTCGTTATGCAAGGCAAAAATTCTCTGCATAGCACCGCTACGAAGATAATTTTTAACGCAGCAGAACGAAAAAAGAGTCCATCATAAAATGTGTCGATTATTTGATAGTAGGTACTTAAATATCAATTCAGTAGGAATACTATTCTATTTATTCAGGAAAGGGCTTAGCGCATAGGGCAGAGGTGTGTAAAACACTAAATGATTGAAAAAATTTAAGGTGTATAAAGAAAAAACTAGCAAATACAATTAAACCAGCCCTTTGCCGAATAGAGACATAATATTTAAGTCATCAATAACATTTTCAATAAAAATCATCAATAATGAAATTATCAACTCTTGTATTGAGTATCTGTCTATTATTAACTGCTTGCAGTCAAAACGCAGATGCCCCTAAAGAAACAGTAAAAAAAGCAAGTGTGGAAACAACAGCCACCAAACAACTTAGACATGTTGTGCTATTTAAATTTAAAGAAGGTACTGCTGAGGCGGATATTAAAAAAGTAGAAGCTGCTTTTTCGGCATTGCCTAGCAAAATTCCAGCAATAAAAGGCTACGAATGGGGTACTGATAATAGTCCAGAAGGCTTGGCGAAAGGTTTTACGCATTGTTTTTTCCTAACCTTTGATAGTGAGGAAGGGCGTGCCATCTATTTACCACATCCTGACCACAAGGCATTTGGGGCAGTCTTAACGCCTTTTTTGGAGGATGTTTTAGTACTCGATTATTGGATAAAATAACTCGGTAATTTTCAATTTAAACTTTTCAATCATTTCTGGCAAAGCTACCCGTTTAAAGTTGGACACTCAAGTTTAGAACAGACAACAGAAAATCTATATTTTCCAATGCTTGGAGCAGCGAATATAGATTCGCTGTTGTCGAAAATGTCCAATCTTAGACGGGTAGCTCAATGCCCTTTGCTAAATAGTAACGTTAATTTTAAGTTGGAAAACAAGCCAAAAGTAAACTATTGAAACTAATCTACTACTTTTGCTGTTAGAAATCGAGAAAAATTCCTAATCGTATGAAATCATTTTTATCGTTCTGTTTATTGCTATTTCTTGGTCCGCACATTGCATTTTGCCAAAATGACAATCGAAAAAATCAAGAAAAATATAGCATTCAAATAAAAAGAGCTAGTAGTCCTATTCAATTAGATGGGAAGCTAGAAGAAGCAGCTTGGAAGGAAGCAGATACAGGTAGTGATTTTGTACAAAAGAATCCTAAACCAGGTGCAAAAGCTGTTTTACACACCGAATTTAAGCTCACCTACGACGATAATTTTTTATACCTCGCCGCTACTTGTATGGATTCTCCAAATCATATTATCTCTACTTTAAAAAGAGATGCTGGTTTTTGGGATGGTGATAATATAGGTTTAGTCCTAGACCCACTCAATGAAGCAACGACTGGTTTTATGTTTGGCACAAATCCTGCTGGCGTACAAACAGATGTATTATTAGGAGGAGGTACAGGGTCCGAACATTACAAAGGAGAATGGGACAATCGTTGGTTTGTAGAAACGCACATTCATCACGATAGATGGACAGTAGAAATGGCGATTCCTTTTAAAACCTTACGTTACGAGACTGACAGAACGACTTGGGGCATTAATTTCTTTAGAAATGATAAAAAGAACAACCGTCAAGATGTTTGGGCTGAAATCCCCA
>JBGCFJ010000378.1:0-12593 GCA_045106885.1 Saprospiraceae bacterium | reverse complement strand
GTAATGGGAAGGTACTAGACAATTTCAGGTAATTAGGCTGATTTCCATTTAAATAACTCAAAGGCATCTGCTTTGGGTTGATAACCGACTTTTTCAATAGATTCAGAAATGTCCAATCTTTTATACCGATTATTGGAGATGGCATTCAAAATTTCATAATGCAGCCCTTCTGTTTCTATACACCCAACCAATAATTGATTACAATCATCAGGATGGAGATAGGCACTGAGGTCACGGGTATTCATTTCTGTGTGGTCTGCTGGAAATTCGTAAGCACCTATTCGAAGACAAATAGCAGAGATGCCATGTTGGTCTGCGTAGTAGGAGGCAAGTGCTTCTCCGAGGCATTTTGCGACCCCATATAAATTATGTGGACGGACGGGTCTGTTTTTGCCAATTTGAAGGTCATTTGGATGATGCTCAATTGTTTGGGCACTACTGGCAAAAATCAGTCGATTGCATTTATTTTCAGCGGTTGCTTTAAAGACATTTTTTATGAGCAGACTATTGATATCTAAGGCATCGTCATTTTCCGTTTCATCAATAATTCCCGCAAGATGGATGACGACATCCATTTCTTTAATTAATTCTTTACAAGTTTTATAATCAGTAAGGTCCGCTTGAATAACTTGAACGTTTGCTGGGAAATTGATGTGATTGGTTTGGATATCAACGACTGTTATAGCGTATTCAGCTGCATGTTTATTGACAAAGTGAGCACCAATTTTACCAGCACCACCCGTTACCAATATTTTTTTCAATTCAACCATTAATTTATTATTTTATTTATGTTATTTCTATTCTTTGATTTTAAAACCATACACTTTTTGAAAATACCGCTTTTAGCGGCTAAAACAAGGGGTTTGGGGTTGATAAATTTCGATTTTTTATTAAAAAATCGATATTTATCAACCCCAAGAACTCTTTTTTACGCACGATGCGTAGCGGAGTGCGTGACTCGGTAAAAGTGTATGGTTTCAAATTCTTTGATAGTTAAAACTCATGAAGTACTTTTCTAACGGTATTTAACCTTTCTGTTTCTGAACCTGTGATTTCAAAAAAAGGAATCTTTAAGGCGATTAATTCTGCTTTATAAATAGCATATAAAGCAGCCCTATCATTTGGAGTTTCCCGTAAAGGGTCATATTCCCAAGGAATTTGCCAATCGCATAAAAAGAAAATATCGGGTAAATTATTTCGTAATAATTGTTCCAATTTAAAATTGTAAAATCCATATTTAAAAATAGACCAGACCTTTATCACCAATAGCGATGTATCGTGAAATAGATACGATTGACTTGAATGTTTTTGCGCAAATTGCTGTTGAACTAATAATTGTCCCTCCGCAATTTTAACTAAATCTGCAACTATATAAGGGCGATTTAGTTGAGTTAAATAGGTTCTGGAAAATTCTGGTAACCAATAAGATTGATAAGACTTAGCCACTAAGGAAGTTAGCGTTGTTTTGCCACTCGATTCTGGGCCTGTAAAAACTATTTTAAGTGGTCTTTTTGCTGACAAGGATGAATTATTAATTGATGGAATAGGATTTACTTCGTTCCTTTGTATTGTAAAATTACATAATATGCAAGATATAGAACCGTACTATCGGTGGCGAGAAAAATACGTAGCGGATAAAGACCCAGATTCTCCTTTTTTTGGTCGAGTTTATGATGAATTTAAATACACTAAAAAGGTGTATAATTATTACATTCATCCACAATGGGATGAATTTGGTTCGGCTACCCTTTATACTAAAATTCTATTTTTAGATTATGAGGAAAACTATGCCATTCTAGAATTTTTAGGGGAATGGAATGACGCTTTGCATAATGATATTATGTTTTTAAAGCGGAATTTGATAGAGCCTCTGCAAGATAAGGGCATCAATAAGTTTATCTTAATTTGCGAAAATGTCCTAAATTTTCATGGAGGAGAGGATGATTATTATGCGGAATGGGGAGAGGACGCAAGGGATGAAGATGGTTGGATTTGTTTTTTGAACATTCACAATCATGTAGAAGATGAAATGAAAGACGCTCGCTTACAATATCACGTCAACTTTGGGGCTTATTATAATGACCTTAATTGGCGACCACATAAACCTAAATTATTATTTCAAGTGGTAGAGGCCTTGGTGAATGGAGAAGTTCGTAGATTGGTTTAAGCTTATTTTAGAAAGTCAGAAAAAATTAATAACCATCCATTGCCTTTATTCATCCGTGGGTGAAAAAATAGACCCACGGATGAATGAAGGCAACGGATTTAAGGGACTAGCTGATAATTTAAGGGTGCTCGAATAAAGTATGATTACCTTTAAATTTATCAAGTAACGGGAAGTTACCTGATAATTCGGGGTATATTACTGGTTAACTTTCCGTTATCCAGTAATTTTAACCTGTTTTTTCTCTTCCATACTTTACTCAAGCAGTTTAATATCAATTTTTAATCTGATGCTCTATTAGACGTATGCCGAAGGGCTTTTAAGTTTTTTTGTCGTTGGTACCAGATTAAAAATCTTAACCAGTAGCATATGGAAGAATACTACTCAAGAATTTTATGGTATCAAAAAATTTCGCACAAAAAACTCAAACTGATATTGTTCACTATCTCTAGTCAATAAGTAGGAATTCCTTACACCAAAGGTGACAGGTAATTCATTCCAAAAATTGTTATCAAAAATTAATTCGATTCCAACAGAATTATGATTATCTGTCACATCAAGGGTTTCTAATTTACGTCGCCCATAATCGAAAAATAGATTGGCACTGATTCTTTTGAAATAGCTAATGCCCCATAAGCCCCAATCGGGGTAGGCTAGAGGCAATTGATAATCGGCTGATAATCTTAAGAATTCATCATTGCCAATACTACCAAAACCTCTTGGGTACTCAAATCCATCTGAAAATTGATAGGTATTTTTGAGTAATTCTCTTTGGTAACCTATGCCTAGTTTTAAATTATGATTGGCACCAATACCTGGAAAATATAATTCGCCACCTACTCTAACCTGCCTATCCGTTCGAGTATCCGTTGTTTGTTGATATAAGAGATTAAAGGCTTGTCCCCATCTTGGACCTAAATTCTGAAAAGCAGTTCGGCGTAAATTTGATACATTAATACCTAATTGGATGGTACCAATGGACTTATTAGGTTGAGGAATATCTCCAAATTGCGTGTCACTTAAATACCGTTGTATATATCCGCCAAAAGTTCTTAAAGAAGTGCCATAATTATCCCGAATCCAAGTTAAAGGAATACTAACTTGACCACCAACCGAAAATTGGTCAAACTGTTGAGTTTTAGCAGAATCTTGTTGCGTTAAAAATAAGGCATTTCTATTGGTTAAACTGGTAAAAAGAGTTAATTGTGGATACCATTTTCCATAAGTAGCGGAAGTTACCGCAACCGCAGATTTTTCATTGACATTATAGCCACCAATAATATTAAAAGAAAAATCATTTAGATAATTATCAATTTGAATGTCTAAAGTTGGAAGACTCAAAGATGGCGTGAAATTCCAACTATGTAAACGCATTCCTTTGAAAAAACCTTTGTACCTTTTGATGGGGTAGGTTTCATTGGGAACAGTGCCTAAAATATCACCTCCTTCTTCCGCATTATTGATAGCCGAATAAAAGGATTGTAAATGAGGCGCTACAATTTTTATTGACTGTGCATTTCTTTGATTGCCGATATTTTGACTACTCAAGGTATAGCCCATATCCGTAAATTCGCTAAAAACTAACTGTTGATTGTCTAATGAAAGTGCAGGAAAAAAACTACCAATTTTAACAGAAGTCAACTGCGTTATTTTTGCATTTTTAGTAATATCAATGCTATAAATATTATCAATGCCACTAAAAGAAGCGGTAAAATAAATAGTCTTATTTTTTACATGTAAATCGGCTATAGTATGGTGGGTCCAATCCGTTAGTTGTGTGGTTTGATTACTAATTAGATTGTATTTGAAAATAGCTAATTGGCTATTATGCTTGGCAACATAAATAATGTCCGTATCATTTTCTGCCCATTTAGGAAAAGAAATAAAATGGTTAGCTGGATTCGGAAGCATCTTTAGCATTTGCCCCGTATTGGCATTTAAAATAATTAAGGAATTTTTCTGGTTTGAGGTAACTTTGACCGTAACGATTCTTCCTGCTGAGTGAGAAAAATTAGGAGAAAAATACCGACTTTCCGTAGTTAAGCGAACCTTTTCTTTGGTTTTGAAATCATAAGAAACAATATTGGAATAATTGGTATTATTTCGCCTTGGGTCTTGTTCATATTCTGTCCAAACTGCTTTTTGTCCAGTAACACTTAAATATTTTTCAAGATGAAATCCGAT
Source organism: Saprospiraceae bacterium (assembly GCA_045106885.1). Taxonomy (GTDB): domain Bacteria; phylum Bacteroidota; class Bacteroidia; order Chitinophagales; family Saprospiraceae; genus JAFMDF01. The sequence goes on along the minus strand of JBGCFJ010000378.1, from coordinate 8,245 downwards.
ATTGGTCAACTTTTTTTCTTTTCCATCTTTGAGTTGAATTAAGGCATCTGTTTGTTTGTAAGACGATTTCAGACAGACGATACTCCCATCTTTTAAAGGAAAAGGAAAACGATAATTGGTAACTGTTTTTTTAGGAGGAATAGCGATAGGATTGGTTGGAATTAGATTCGCTTCCGTTAATTGAGTCGTCCACTTTTCTTTGAGGGATTGATAGGTTTCTTTGTATAAATCTTTTGTTTTTAATCCAGTCGCTCTTTTTAAGGCATTGGAAAAAGGATAAATTAAGGGTTTATATCTAGCGGCATTGTCAAAAATAGGTTGCCAGAAATCGTTGCCATATTTCTCCCTATTATGCATTAACATGGCATAACCTAACCGATAATGATTAGGCACTAAATCTTTAAAGGACCGATTTCTTGCCTTTTGATAATTATAATTTTTACCATTTAATAGGGTCGCTCGTTGTTCTAAAGTGAAGAAAGGCGCTCGCCCTCTTCCGCCTTTGGTTAATGCTGTTTCCATAATAGTTGCATCTCCTTCCCAAAACCAATTCGGAATACTTGTTCCTGATGCTAAACCCCAGCCATTGTCTCCTTGTAGGATAGCTAATAACTTGGTTAGGCCCACTTTTGCGTTAGAAAATTGTAAGGCGTGTCGATATTCGTGGATGGTTAAGGCGTCCACCCAATCTACAGTTCCTAAAAAATTAGCAGATTGTGGAGGGGTCGCAAAAAATTCACTTCTAAAGGGGGCGATGCCTACAAAACCGTTTGGAATAGTCGTTTGATTATGTAAAACAATTTCAATTTTCTGACTGAGTGGTCCAATGGAACGTTTTGAATTTTGTTCCATGTAATTAATTAAATTGGCAACTCTAAGTCCTTGATGGTCAAAATCTTCTGGGAATATTACTCGAACCTTTTTGGTGTTGATTTGCTGCCATTTAATGGATGCCGAATGCGGACCAAGTTGTGCGAAAATTGGAACTTGCAGGCAGGATAAAAGGAATAGTAAGTAATATTTGGGTAGATTCATACTCGGCTTTGCGCTAAAAAAATGTTTGTTTTGTGTCAATCTTTTTTGCCCTTTTTTCAAAGGATTGGACAAAATAGTAGTTTTGTGCTTAATTTAATAAATAAGGAACTATATATTTGAGAAATTATTGAAAATACAACCCTATTTAAATATGAAATTTGATAGTAAAATAGTACTAATTACTGGTGCGTCTAGAGGAATTGGTAGAGCAACAGCGATAGCATTTGCGGCGAAAGGTGCAAAAATTGCCCTTAATTACAGAGCGAATTTAGCGGCGGCGATGGAAACTTTAGATACACTGGAAGGAGAAGGTCATATTTTGGTTAAGGCAGATATTGCCAACGCTGAAGAAATAAGTGCCATGATTGCTGAAGTGACTGCTCATTTTGGAAAATTGGACATTTTAGTAAATAATGCAGGTATTTTTGAGTATCATCCTATTGATAAAGTAGACTATGAAACTTGGCAAGCAGAATGGCAAAGAACGATTAATATTAATCTCATTGGTGCTGCCAATATGATGTATTGTGCTGCTCAGCAAATGATAAAGCAGGGTGGGGGACGCATTGTGAATGTCTCTTCTCGGGGTGCTTTTAGAGGAGAACCGCTACAGCCAGCTTACGGTGCGAGTAAGGCAGGCATGAACGCTATGGGGCAATCTTTGGCACAAGCTTTAGCGCCTTATAATATTTTTGTTGGGACCATTGCCCCTGGATTTGTGGAGACAGATATGGCAAAGTCCGTATTAGATGGTCGTGATGGTGATTATATTCGCGATCAAAGCCCTGTTGGTCGAGTGGCTAAACCCGAAGAAGTGGCGCATGGTATTCTTTTTCTAGCCAGTGAAGGCGCGGAATTTATGACGGGTGCTATTTTGGATATTAATGGGGCGTCTTATTTGCGCTCCTAAGTAAACAGTCGGAAGTGGCAGTGGCAGTTTGCCGTTTGCCGTTGTTACAGTTAATTTGTATGGACAATTGCAAACTGCTACACTGCAAACTGTTTACTGCCTACTGCTACACTGCTACCAAGTATCCACAAACCCTCGTCCAGCCTTTCCGTCATCTTTACTGGCAGCATTCGACAATAAGCCATTAACTATCCACTTACGGGTATCCATCGGGTCAATCACTTCATCTATTTCTAAGAATGCTCCAGTATTAATAGCTTTCCCATGTTTATAGGATTTAGCGACCATTTTTTGGAACAAGGCCTCTCGTTCTACTAAGTCTTCTATGGCTTCTAATTCTTTTCTGTAGCCCAATCGTACTGCTCCTTCTAACCCCATTCCGCCAAATTCGCCTGTAGGCCAAGAGACGGTGAAAAAAGGTTCGTGCATGCCACCTGCTGCCATACCCATGGAGCCAAGTCCATAAGCTTTACGTAAGACAATAGTAAAGAAAGGAATAGATATTTTAGCCCCTGTAGTAAAGAGTCTTGAAGTATGTCGAACTAAACCTGTTTTTTCTGCTTCTGGACCGACCATGAAACCAGGGGTATCACAAAGCGAAACCATCGGAATCCGATAAACATCGCATAATTGCATAAATCGAGCGGCTTTTCCTGAGCCTTCTGCATCCAAAGCACCGCCTAAATGTTTAGGATTATTGGCAATCAATCCCATTGGCTGTCCTTCAATTCTGATGAAAGCGGGAATGACGCCAATGGCATATTCTTTCCGCAATTCTAGCACAGAATCTTTATCCGCAAGTGCCTGAATGACTTGTCGAATATCATACACTCTTCTGCGATTTTCTGGAATTAAATGCCTTAACGTTCTTTGGTTTTCGCAAGCCCATTTTTTTATAGACCCTTGAAAATAGGACAAGTATTTTTTAGCCGTTAGGATAGCTGCTTTTTCATCTTTAACAATGACATCTAAAACGCCATTTTTTCCTTGGACTTCAACTGGACCAACTTCTTTTGGATGGTATTTTCCTAATCCACCACCTTCAATCATCGCTGGACCACCCATTCCGATAGAGGTATCTTTGGTGGCAATAATGACATCTGCACAACCTGCTAAAGCGGCATTTCCTGCAAAACAATAACCTGAAACAATCGCAATTCTAGGAGCGATGCCATTATGTTTGGCAAACATGGCAAAAGTTTTTACATGTAAACCACCGATGCCTTGAAAATCGGTGTCTCCTGGTCTGCCGCCACCACCTTCTGCAAAAAGAATAATGGGTAATTTGGCACTATGTGCTACTTCTAAAACCCTATCCGTTTTTTGGTGACCAAACATACCTTGTGTTCCTGCTAAAACCGTATAATCGTAACATAAGACCATACATTTGGCTTGCGCTGCCTCAAAGTAGTCGCCATTAATTTCCCCGATGCCTGTTATGATGCCATCAGCGGGGGTCTTTTTGACTAAATCATCCAATTTTCTGCGACTTCTTTGTGCGGCTACGATTAACGAACCATATTCCAAGAAGGTATCAGCATCGCATAATTGGGCAATATTTTCTCTAGCGGTTTGTTTGCCTTTCTTTTTTCTTTTGGCTACTGCAATAGGCCGATTCTCGTCTAATTGAAAAGCTTTTCGAATTTGTAATTCTTTTAACTCTGGACGAATTTTATCTAAATCGACCTCTTTTTTTATCGTATTTTCTGCAAAGTTATTAGCTATTTTTTTAACTAAAAACAAAGTATCATTTTCGAATAAAACTGCACCTTTTTTTACCTTAATTTCTTCAATAACACCATCTGTTTCTGCCAAGATAACGGACTCCATTTTCATGGCTTCGATGACTATTAATTGTTGCCCGATTTTTATTGATTTTCCTACTTTTGCATCAATACTGACAACACTACCAGGCATCGGTGTTTTAATGGCAATTATACCTACTGGTAAATTTTCTTCGACTACTTTTTTAGCCGTATTTTGTTGTGTTTCTTTGAAGTAATATTGCGGATGGTTACTAGTTGGCGTTGCTAATAATTGAGGTAGATTTTCTAGAATAAATTGGGTGTGAAATTGATTGTTTACGACCTGTTTCTGCTGTAAGATATTTTGTAAAAAAGGTAAATTAGTCCCAATTCCTTCAATTCGACATTCTCCTATTTTTCGATATAATTTTTTTATAGCTTTTTGATAATTATTCCCTTTGCTATGAATGATTAATTTTGCTAGAAGCGTATCGAAACTGGGACTGTTGGCATACCCAACGTACCCGCTTGTTTCTACTCGAATACCTTTGCCAAATGGGACGTCAAAATGAGTTAATTGCCCTGTTTTAGCTAAAGTATTGCCTTGATTATCAATTGTTTCCATGTTGATTCTCGCTTGGATGGCAAATCCTATAGGTGCTGAAATTTGACTTTGTTTGAGTCCTAAATCTTTTAAGGAATACCCCATTGCTTGATTCAACTGGAATTTTACAATATCAACGCCTGTAATTTCTTCGGTAACCGTATGTTCGACTTGAATTCTTGGATTAACTTCAAGGAAATAAAAAGCAATATTTGCTGATAAATCAGTTCCTTCTACTAGAAATTCAAAAGTACCCGCATTTTCGTAATTGACGGCTTTAGCTAATTGAATAGCTGCCTCTATTATTTGTTGGCGTAATGCTGGATGAATTTCTGGACAAGGCGCTATTTCGATTAATTTTTGTTGGCGTCTTTGTAAACTACATTCTCTTTCCCAAAGATGGGTGATGGCTTCTCCATCCCCTAAAATTTGTACTTCAATATGACGGGCTTTAGGTAAATATTTTTCGACATAAATTTGGTCATTCCCGAAAGCTTTTTGCGCTTCTGATTGGCATTGTTGATAGGCTTTTTCAATAGCGTTGTATTGACTGACAATTCGCATGCCTCTGCCACCACCGCCAGCCATAGATTTTATCATTATTTTTGACCCTTCAGGAAGCGATTTGAAAAAGCCTTTTACTTCTTTTAAACTAGTCGCTTCATTGGTACCTGGAATTAGTGGAATGCCTACTTTTTTAGCAATTGCCCTAGCTTTTATTTTATTGCCAAACAACTTTAAAGTTTTACTATTCGGACCAACAAAAATAATTCCTGCGGCGGCACATGCTTTTGCCAATTGGGCATTTTCACTCAAAAAACCATAGCCTGGGTGCAGATAGTTGCAACCCGATTTTTTAGCAACGTCGATTATTTGCGTAATATCCAAATAAGCTGCTGCACCGCTTCCTTTTAATGGATAACTTTCTTCGGATTTTTTAGTGTGTAAGGCCGTTTTGTCATCTTCTGAGTAAATGGTAACCGTTTCCATTTCCAAATCGCAGGCTGCATTGATGATACGAATGGCTATTTCTCCTCTGTTGGCTATTAATAATTTATTCATTATAAAAGAATGATGAATGAATGATGAACGATAAATGATGAATTGGGAAAATTTAACTTATTTGCCCCCTACTGGATAATAATGCAATAATCCATTGTCTACTTTACTAGAAATTCGCCCTTCCTCTTTTAAAATATCCAAAAAGCCAATCACCATAAATAGGGTAGCGTTATTAATTCTATTTGGATAAATGCCATCTGCTAAATCAATCGCTGTATGTACGCCTTGCTGGATTAACGCAAAACATTTTTCTGTTCTAAGTCGAATTTTTTGCACTTGTTTTTCAATCAATGCAGGTACATTCTCTATAATATTAAAATGACCAGGAAAAGCCTTCGTAATATTGAGTTGGGCAATTTTTTCATAAGAAGCCAATTGCATCACAAGGCTTTTTACGCGCGTATAAGGCGGTTGGATACTTGCATCAATAATTGGATTGGGAATGATTTTAAGTAGCATATCTGCAGATATAAAATACCCATTTTTAGGATTATGAAAACAAGTTTGATTAATGCAATGTCCTGGCGTATAAATAATATCCCAATTATCTCCACCAAAATTTAATTGCCCTTCCATCGGGAAAACTTTAATTCTATCTTTGGGTATTTCGTCCCAATAAGGCACTAAAGCTTCGTAGCCAAAACTAAAATGTTTTTTGACTATTTCTTTGGAATAATGTTCCTCCATCACGGCCATAATCGCTGCTGTTCGTCTATCCAGCATGGTTTTAAGGTCTATTGCCCAGTCATAAACGTATTCACTGACCCAAATAGTGGCATCAGAATGGTCGGTTATTCGTTTGGCCATCCCAATATGGTCTAAATGGGCGTGGGTAATAATTACTTTTTTTAGGTCTGCGATGCCTAGGCCATTAATTTTTAAGCCATTAATAAGGGCATCCCATAAGTTATCTGTTTTTTTTTTTCTATCTATTAATGTTGGTTCTGGACCTTTAAAAAGCCAAGCATTCACAGTCATGCCTTCGAAGATAGTTGGTAATTCTATTTTTATGGGTTCCATGTATTAGGATAGGATATTTTATTTAGATTAAAGGGTTTTCCTATAAAACATAATTTTATCAATTTTCAATTATCAATTTTCAAAAGAACATGCAAAAGGAAAAAAAGGTAAAGTTAACTGGACACCGAATAATGCTTGCTTTTTAGCTCTGAATTAAACGTTTTAGCTCTTTTTGAAAATTGAAAATTGTCAAAAAGAAAATTTTTTATTTTTATAAGAAAACTCCTTATGTTTTTAATCAGGCTTAACAATGCCCCAATAATTAAAACTAGCTGGTTTCCAACCGGGGAGGTACATAGTTTGTAAATCGTTCATCTTAAAACCACTTTTGGTGAAAATGTTGGGAATATCTCGATTTAAGTTACAGCCTCCACCAATCCTTTTCCATAACGGGTTAATTCTATTTTGCCATTTTAAAACAGCCGCATCTGGTGCTTTTCCATGTTCGACAAACAAAATTTGACCAGTCGGTTTTAACACTCTTTTTATTTCTACTAATGCTTCCATAGTACTAGGAATTGTGCAAAGTGTGTAAGTAATAACGACAGTATCAATACTTTGGTTGTCAATCGGTATATTTTCAGCACCTGTTTGGATATATTGAAAATCGAAGCCAAGTTTATCGGTAATGGCTTCATTTAATGCCCAAGTTTCTTTAGAGGGGTCAATCCCAATTAAATTTTTGACTTTATCCTTTTCATAATATCCTAAATTTAAACCTGAACCAATACCAATTTCTAGCACATTTCCTTTAGCTAAGGGAACGACTTTAGCTCTTTGTTTCATCATAGGGCCTAGACCACAAGCAAAATTGATTAATTTGGGCAAAATTCGTTTTTCGTAATAGGACATTTTAATGTTTTGACACGTTTTTTGAAAAATGGAATTAAGAGCTTGTTGGGGATTTATGTTTCGGGCTAAAAAAGCATTTATTTCTAAACTTCTAAGTAACGAAGTATTTCTTTATAAACAATTCTACCTTGTAAACTATGACCGAGATTCTTTGTCGGAAAGAAACTAGCATTCTTTAGCGAATGATAAATTAATTTAGCACCTTCAAAAGAAGCTATATCATCATTTTCATCGTGAATAATTAGCGTAGGGTAGGGGACTTCTTTTAAAAGTGTCGATAAGGTAAAATAATTAGCTTCATATCCAAATTTTTCTTGAAAAGCTTTATAATAAGCTGCTTGTACTTTTTTATTAGCGTTTATCGTCCGAAAGAAAACATTGGTTACATCGGTTAATTCATTGGGAACGCCCATTAATATCATTTTTTCGACAGGTAGAAATGCCATTTTAGAAAAATAATAAGAAAAAGCAATGCCCGCAAACGAATGACCAACCACGGTTTGAGGTTTAAAATGCTGCATAACAAGCTCGATTACCTCCGCATATAATAGCCCATTGACTCGTTTCCAGTCAGAATTTCCATGTGCGGGAATATCTAAGGCGATTACTTGATAATCATTTTTTAATAAATTGATTAATAAACGCCATCTACTTGCATTGGAATTAAAACCATGTGCTAATAGCACTTTTTGTTTGCCTTCCCCCCAAGTATAACATTGAATCTTTTTTCCATTTAAATAGAGCGGCACCCAAGTACTTTTATCTAAAAATGTTTTTTCCTTTTTAGTGAAAGTTTGACCATCTATTGGTTTACAAAATAAATCTAGCATTAATCTTCCTATATTTTTAGGAAAAAAATGTACTAATCCATTTACTGCTTTGCCCGCTATTGTTACTTTATCAATCATTAAAGAAAATTTGAAACCAAGATTCGTGAAATGATTATATGGTGGTATTGCTGAGTACCTATATAATTAATCCATGTTATAGAGAAGTTGCAATGGCTATATTATTGCA
>JBGCFJ010000377.1:0-3702 GCA_045106885.1 Saprospiraceae bacterium | reverse complement strand
CTAGCACTTTATCTTTTGAAATTTCTATAGTGAAGTACTTTCCTAAATCAGTATTAATGGAACCTCCCATTGATTCAATTTCTGACTTTACAGCCTCATTCTGACTTTCAATTACTAATTTCAATTTATTAGATTCTGCATTGATCGAGTTGGATAATTTAGCATCGCTTTTTTGTCGAATTAAAGTCCTTTTCAAATAAGGGTCTGCCTTATTAAATTGTCTTTTTTCAATATTCAGTAATTTATGCACTTGGCTAAAGCTAGTTGAATGCATTAAAAAAGAACAGAATGCGAGGAGTAAAATTTTAATTTTCATAAATAATTGTTTTGAATTAATAATTAGTTTTGGCATTATTTGATTGGTTAAAATTGAATCGTTTAACCAAGTAGCTAACACCCAAGATTAGTGTATAAAATATTGTTATTTTTATTGCTTATTGACGCTTGCTCTTCGTTGACTGATATAATCAACGGTGTCTTTAATGGTTTTTATGTTTTCAAATGCGGTACAATGGATAGACAAATTGAAACGCTGTTCAAATTCCATCATTAATGCTGCCATATCTAAGGAGTCTAAACCTAAATCTTTATCATAAGTCGCTTTTTTAGTAATGGCTATAGGAGAAATACCCATTTGGACAAGGATCAATCTGATTTCATTGATTATCTTTTGTTTAGTCATTTAAAGTTTATTTTAAGTTGAATAAATTAATTGTTTGCGATAATGAGATGGTGGATATCCATAATTTTCTGAAAAACTTTGAGAGAAATAAGGCAAAGTAGCAAAGCCAGAGCGATAGGCAATTTCTGTTAAATTCAGTTCTGTTTTTTCCATTAGTTGACAAGCATACTCCAATCTTTTTTGTCGAAGATACATCGACGGGGAAAGGTTGGTTTTTTCCTTAATTAATCGATAACTATGAGAATAACTCATCAATAATTGCCTACATAAATCGGCTATGGAAAAATTTTCGTCCGTCAAATTAGCAGCTATTATGGCATCTACACGCTCTATAAATCTAGGTGGAAGGTAATCATACATATAAGGAAGAATTAAATTTTTAGAAACATTAAGAACAGCGGTAAATGTCTATTCTATCTGCTCTAAAAACTTATATTATTTCTTCAAATAGATTAATTATTTCTTCAAAGCTTAGTTTTGGGCTACTTTTTGGAAAAAATTTACTATCTGATACTATTTCGTCAACACCATCTGCTTAGTTTCAACTACCTTACCTTCTAATAATAGGCTATCATTAAAAGTACCAGCAGCTAGTTCTCCTGCCTGAATTCAAACCCAACGTCCTTAATATTGATAGTTTTCAGTAGTTGCCCATTTATGTTAGTTAGTCCTTTGATTATTACTTCCCTGAAGTGTAATAAAATCGCTCCCCATTCTTGTACCTTCTTGCCCCAAAAGAACACTAGTAAACAATAAATAGAAGCATAAAAGTAAATTTCTTTTCATGATTTATTTTTTAAGGTTAAGGTATAAATCCCCTATGCACATGAGCATGCATTTTTTCCGCATAAACGCTAACTAATTGTCTGGAAAAAAGCTTTAACCTATTGATGAAAACATAGAAGAAAAATGTCTAATTAGCTTATAAAATTAGCTTTATTTTTACTTTTGTTTTTACATTTATCCTCCAATTATTTATGCTTATCTCCCTTTATTTTACACTTATCTGTCTTATTATTTTTTGCTTATCAACAATTGTTGATTTTATCAATTTGAACCTTGTTTAAGCAATAAATTTACCCTTTATCTTTAAAGTCATTGCATAAAAAAATGGCATCCATTAATGCTTTTAAACTTAATGAATGCCACTATCGTAAATTAAAAAAAAGGGGGTCTACAGGATATTAAGCTATGAATTATTTCAACAACATCAACTTCTGCACTTCATAATGTTCCCCACTCCGCAAAACCACAAAATAAGTCCCGCTAGTCAACTGATTCGCTTGGAAATTAATTTCGTAGCGTCCTTTTTCTTTTAATAGATCTCGCTCTAAAATTGCAATTTCTTTCCCCATAAAATCGAATACTTGTAGCGTAACTACTCCTTTATTGGGCAAGTCATACGCAATGGTTGTCACCTCATAAAATGGATTGGGGTAAATTTTCATTTCCACCGTTTGTTTTAAAACAGATGTATTATTTAAAGCGATGCGAGCTTCTGTTATTGGTGCTTCTTCTAATAAAGTCGCTTCACAATCTTCAATACTAGCAGAAAAAGTACCTGCTGCATGAAAGCCCGCTTTTAACGTAATAGAGGTGCCTGCTTTGAAGGTGGCAGTATGGTTTTCAGGTAGTGTAGCTGTAGAAATAATCGTTTGTTCGGCGTGGTATAGTTCTTTTTCTATCACATCTATGACTAAATTAGGGGCACAACCTTCCACCTCACAAGTCGCTATTATTTCTATTAAATCAGACTCAACCGTACAATTTTCTGCTTCTAAAGAAGTCGCCCTAATGCGGTAAATTCCTGCATTTAAATGTCCAAAAAAAGCACCGTGGTCACTTGTATCAATTGGGGTTCCTGTCTCATCTAATAATTCAGCCATAAATAATTGGCCAGAAGGGGAGATTACTTTTGTAGAAATATATCCTCCATTTCCATCACAAGAATCTTGACTAATTTTAATTCCATCTAATGCTAAATCACAAGCTAATTCACAGGATTCTAGGGCATTCACTGTAATATTAAAATCACTTTGACCTGCTTCATATTGATCCACTTGCACAAAATAGGTTGTTCCTGGGGTCAAACAAGCTACTGCGATAATAGAACCGTCACAACAATTCCCTGGCTTGTCATCATTAGCATCTATCAATACGGCATTTTGAAAAGGAGACGCTGAAGTACAAGCTATTCCAGAATATAAAGCTATTTTAGTATCTGAATGGTCTGTTTGTGCATTAACGACAATATTAACGGCAGCAGCAGCAGGTGCAATAAATTTGTACCATACAGAACCATGTAAAGTAGTATCACACCAATTAACTGCACAGTCTTTCCCTGGTGCATAAGGTTCGTTTATTTCAACGGTTGCCCCTAAAAAGGAACTAGAATCTCGTTGTCCTAAAGTAAGTAAGGTGGCATCACAAACATCATCATTCGCTAGTTTTATTGCTAGACTATAAGTACAACTATTCACGATACTTCCATCTGGCGCATTGGGATTGGTGATGGTCGCTTTATAAAGTCCCTTATCACTTTCTTGGAAGTTGGTAATTTCTAATGTGTTTGTATTCGATGCATTCGCTATTAAGATATCATTCTTATACCACTGATAAATATTAGACGTAACGGTATCGTCTACCATTAAATCAATTGTAGTAATTTCCCCAAGTTCCGCATTTATAGTAATTGGATTCGGGGCACAATAAAGGTTTTGCCTTCGTATTAGAAAAGTATCAGTGGCTATATTCAAATTAGGTAAGATGTCATCAAAAGAAAAACCACTGTAACTTATATCCAACTGGATTAACTCAGGTAAATTAGTAAATTTAGGTAATTGAAGCTGACTTATACTACGTAGTCCTAAATACCATAAATTGGGTAAATTGGAAAAATCAGGAACCATACCTGTAAAACTGTTTCCAGATAAATAGAGGTATTTCAATAGAGGGGTATGAGAAAAATCAGGTATAGAACCTGACAAACTATAATTATAGCTCAAACTTAAGAATACAAG
>JBGCFJ010000376.1:0-3744 GCA_045106885.1 Saprospiraceae bacterium | reverse complement strand
ATTGCATCGACAATTTTTTGCTGACTATCTGATAAGGCTTCAAAACGAGCTTTATAAAGAGGCGTGATTTCATCCAATAAAGCCTCTAAATCATCATTTAATTCTTTGGAAAAACCCTTAGAAATTAAGCGAAAAAGCATCACTGAAGTACGTGGATTGCCACCTGTTAAATGATGAATGGTTTTTAATCGACCAATCTCTTGATGAATGGACGGCAGAATAGCTTCTGATTGGGTTAATTTTGCCAATTCTTTTAAAATTTCTACTGATTCTTCAAAGGTCAGTTTTTGTAAATAATGTTGCTGGAAAGCATCATAAAAAGGCATACTATAATTATGCGTATCTTCAATACTAACCGCACTAGCACCCATTAAAATAGGGGCTTTGTTTTGCATTAACCAAGCCCTTAACGTATGTTGTTCAGCTTTAGAAAGTCGATTGAAAATTAGGTTAAGATTATCGACTAAAAGTACAGGCCTTCGACCTAGTTTTTGAGTAACTGCTAGGAAATATTGATGCGCTTTTTTAGCTAAAAGCGTAGCATCCGTAATTTTATTTAATTGCTGGATTTGCTGGTCAATTTCTTGGTAAACAGTGTTCTCTTTTTCCACCTCCAAAGTATCTGCCAAAGCATCTAAACTATTTAGCCAAAACTCCGCTAAATTAGATAGATTATATTGTTCTTCGGGATAGAGTAAAGGGATGAAATTTTCTTTATAAGGTGCTTGCCTGAACTCTACTTCCATGCGCTTTAAAAGCGTAGATTTACCCATGCCTCGTAAAGCGATAATCAAATGATGTTGCGGAATACTATTAGGTTGTTCTTGCCTAATTTTTCGCATCAATAATTGGAATATTTTTTTGCGAGCAATAAATACTTGCATCATTACCTCGTCACTAATTCGTTGTGGATTATAAATAGCTAATTGACTAACAGAAATGGCTTGTGTTTCAGACATTATTTCACGAATCTATTGAACCAAAAATCTTTTAATAAAGGAGAACGGAAAAGATATTTCCCTTTGACTTCGACCAAATACCCATCATTAATCAGCATTTTTAGGACTTTGGCTACCCTTAACTCTGCTTTGTTGGGGTCGTTTAATTGTACATTTAAAATGCTAATCAAATTAGCTCGATGTTCGCCTTTCGGATGTTGACTAATTCTATTGAGGATAAGTCGACCATGATTTTCTAGGTTATTATAATCCTTTAATCGTTCATCCCAAGTATTCAAATAATTCTCTGACATTAATTGCTCATAAGCAATATCAATGGTTTTTTTAGAAATCGGCAAGGATTGAATTTGAACTAAATAATTGACTTTATAATGTAGGATTTGAATAAAATAGGGGAGTAGCCAGCCCAATTTTTTTAGCATATATTGGGTGATTTCTGGGGTGATGTCTAAATCATCAGATTTGGCGAGTTTTTCTAAAAGTGCTTGTCCTGTCGAAGTATCAAATGCACCTAAAGGAAATGGTGGAACATCATTAAAAGTATAACTTAAACCATGAATGTTAGTGAAATTATCTAAGCCAATAGAACTACAAAATACCCAACGTATTTTAGTTCCCGAAATTTGTCGAAAGCTGCGCAACCAATTGAGAAAAAAGGTGACATTATTTAGCCCATTTTCTTTGTCTTGTAAATAGCTGTTCAATAAAATGGTCACCTCATCAATCATAATGAGAGTATGCTCTTTATGGTCTAAAAGTTGTTTGAGTTTGTCATAAACATTCTCCTTACTTTTTTGCCATTCAATTGTTCCTTTTATACCTTCAATTTCAACAGTCCCTTTAATACTAGAAAGGAGTTTTCCAATTTTTTCTTTGGACTTAGTTTTGAAAGTAGTCCACCACGATTTTTGTTCTAATGTTTCTACAAACAAACTGATAAATGCTTCTTCGGAAGTGATTTGTTCCTAGTTAATTTCTAGCGTATTCCAACCTTCTTTATCTGCTTTTTTTAAAAGTCTTTTTCCAAAAGAAGATTTGCCTACTCTACGTGGGGCAGCTAGAATATGAGAATTACCTTTTTGGATATGCCGCCAAGCAAAAGCTAGTTCTTTCTCTCTGCCAAAGAAATCTGTTCCCTCTACGGGAGGTCCTGTAATGTTATTCATAATTTGGATTTTTGAGCAAAGTTAAGTTGTTTTTTGTAAATATACAAATTTGTATATTTACAAAAATGTAAATATTAAGTCTTGTATATTAAATCAGTTCATTCAATTCCTCCTCATAATCAAACTGTAAATCTTCATGCAGTTTCGCCATCGCCTTCCGAATCATCCGAATTTGCCCCTCATAAATATTCACCAACACCGTGCTACGACGCATAGAAGGCGTCATTCTTTTAAGCTTGCGACAGAAGTACATCAATAATTCCACTTCCGTTTGTTTTTTACCAGAATAACGGATGTATTTTTTGATATTCCGTAGAATCTTGCGAACACTTTTTTTAATGAAATAATAGGTCTTCGTATTAATCTCAGTGAATTGTACGTCAATTTCCTGTTGCACCGTTCGGATATAGCCCATCTCATTGTCCGATTCATAGAGCAAATAAGTGAGTAATTCTTTGTTTTCTTTTTTGAATTTAGAAAGGCGTAGACAAAGGGCAATGAGTTCTTTTTCAGAACGCGTATTTAATTCTTTTTTTAATTCGCTAACAGTAGCAGCTTTCATAGAGATATATGTTTGTGGGCAATTTAAGAAAAATTCTTGGAAATGAATTTTCAAACTACGAGGTTTCCAAACAATTCCCGTACTTTGTACCTAATGACTCAATGACCAATGACTAATGACTAATCTACCAATGACTATTAACTAATTATGACCAACGACAATTCCACTAGTATCAATAAATTCATCAGCCAAACAGGTATCTGTTCTCGTCGAGAAGCGGATAGGTGGATTGAGGCGGGACGGATTAAAATAAATGGAGTAGTCGCCCAAAAAGGAAATAGGGTAGCGGAACAAGACAAAGTAACCGTTGACGGAAAAGCTTTAAGGAATAAACCTAAAGCTATCTACCTCGCCCTCCACAAGCCACCAGGCATTACTTGCACGACTGACCAAAAAGATAAAACGAATATTATAGATTTTATCAACCATCCTAAACGGATTTTCCCCATCGGACGCTTAGACAAACCTTCTACAGGCTTGATTTTATTAACCAATGATGGAGACATTGTCAACGATATTTTACGAGTAGAAAATAACCACGAAAAAGAATATTTAGTAACGGTCAATCGACCAATCACGCCACGGTTTATCAAACGCATGAGTAACGGTATTCCCATTTTAGGAACAAAAACCAAAAAATGTGTGGTAGAACGCCGAGGTAAAATGGGCTTCAAAATTATTTTGACGCAAGGTTTAAATCGCCAAATTCGCCGAATGTGTGACTATTTAGATTACAGCGTAGTTACGTTAAAGCGAGTGCGAATTATGAATATCCAGTTAGGTAATTTGAAAGTCGGAAAGTGGCGAAATTTAAGTGTCGAAGAATTCCGAGAACTACAGACAGCGTTGAAAAAAAAATAGCCCTCCTATTTTTTCCTCTACTCATTCCCTCCTTTTAAAAATGGCAGTACAGTTGTAAGTACCTACTATTAAATAATCGTCACTTTTGATTCAGGCTATTTTTTCGCTAGACGAGGCATGAAGAAGTGTCAACTTCTGAACCGCAAAGCGGACGGGATGGCTTGCATAGCCCCGCTACGGAAATATTTTTTAACCT
>JBGCFJ010000375.1:0-4073 GCA_045106885.1 Saprospiraceae bacterium | reverse complement strand
GGGTGATTGGTTCTATTAATTTCCGAATCATGCTGGTGAGGACTTGCAGTCCGCAACCTATATTAGCTCGCCTCTGGCGAGTATTAATACATAAAACGTTCGCCAGAGGCGAGCAGGATAGAGGTTGCGGACAAAATGTCCTCACCAGCAGTCTCCATTTTCAGAACCAATCACCCCTGCTACAGACGGGGTCAGAGAACTGCTCTTTTAGTAAAAAACCAAGGAGCGTAGCTTCGAAACGGTCTGTAGGAATTACTGAATGTCCAGTTTTCCTTTAAGGAGCATAGCTTCGACACGATATAGCAATCTTTTTTCGGGCAATATGCCTAAACACAGTTATTTGAACAGTCTCCTAAACAGGACTAGGAAATTCAAAATACTTGGCTTCTACTGATAATTCAACCGCTTCTATTTCATCTTGATTACGCAGTTCCTCAGCAATAACGGAATTACAGCCCAGTAAAAACAAACCCGATTTAGGAATTAAATTACCCAAACACCAATTTTTATCTAGCGGAAAAATATAATTCGGAAAGTGTATCAATTCTATTTTCGTATTTTCATTAAGTGCGCTCACCACTTCCGTAAATTCCGCCATTTTTCCTTCTATTAACCATAAATCAGCAAACTTTTCGGGAACATTATCTTCGCCTACACCATGGAAAATAACAGGGGATTCCGCTCCCAAAATCGAAATTAATGTTGTTAATATTTTGTAATCTTCCTCAGAAGAAGAGGCAATGAATGGTGTTATAAAATCGGGAATACTATGCTGACAAAAGGAATCATCAAAAGGGAGATCGCCCAATGCGGCAAGCTGTTCGTAAGTCACATTTTTACTTTGCCCAGTTTCTTCATTTTCAAAAATAATGGGCAGAAATAGTTTAAAATAGCAATCATATTGCTTGGGAATAATGCTTTTCACGAAGTCCATATCGCTCTGTGTATCCCGACTTTGATGAATCCATATAGCAGCTTGAATATTATTATTGATGGTCATTAATTATTTTGCTTTTTAAACATCCGTTTAATCAGAATGCTCAAAGATAGTGGATTACCCGAAAATAATTCCTTAAGATGACCCGCTAAAGCAAAGAAAGGGGAATATCGAATGATATTCCCCTTTCTAACTTCTATATAAAATCAATAAACTATTAATTTTCTATCAACTCTTTCACCCCTGCTGAAACCGAAGATTTAGCTGCTTTTTTCTTGCAAACCTTACATAGTTCAGAAATACCTTTCTGTTCCCAAGAATCCTTGATACTACCGCTACTTAGCGCCTTACCTTTGATGTATTGGCAGTTATCATAAGCATGATATTTATTACCTGCCTTAGACCAGTAAACATTATTGGCATCAATGCTTAGACTCTGAGCAGCTGCGGTTTGTTCCTGAATTTCCTTAGTGTATTTTTCTACAGACGGCGGATTGAAATCCGCACCTGTTATACCTGCTGCGACCATAGCAATAGCTGCGATACTACCCGCAATCCCTTTGGTTTTTCCGCTGATTTCTTTATTATTAAGAATCATAATCACCATTGGCAGAAAGGCAAGTACGCCCATAATTGCTCCTAATTGATTTTGGATAAAAAACCGTGTTGGCTCCGCCTCAGAGGCAGGGTCTAGTTTATTGGCGTTCTTCCAAAGCGTAGAACCCGTGATAGCGAGAATCAAAATGACCACAATTGCGCCAATTAACCACATCATTTTTTCATCGCTGATTAAATTTAATATCGCATAAACTTGACCTGCTATAGCTGCTATCCATGCCAGCATGGCGAATATTCTTAGTTGTTTTGCTTTGCCTTTGGCTTCTGGGCTGGCTACAAATACTTTTTTTTCACTCATGATTTTGTTATGTTAAGTTTTGTTTTAAGACGTAAAGATACGCTTTTAGGTCACGTAAATTATGAATTAGCAATGAAAAGAAAGCCTACTTTAGGCGCTTACACAAAATTTAAAACCAATTCCGATTTGTTTCGGAATCGATATTTTAAACTATCAATAATTTTTAATCTCAACCCCAAATTCCCGCCGTAGATGATTTAAAATTGAAAATGAAATTTTACTTACTTTCTAATCAATCAATTTCTGCGCATATCTGGCAGAAAATGGATAAATGGGCGCATTGTAGAAATTGAAATAAACTTATTCATAATATAAGTATCTTTGCGAAAAATTGAAAATTATTAATAAATCAAAAACGAAGATGGAGTTATTAGATAAGTTAAATTGGCGATATGCGGCAAAGGCAATGAATGGCGAAAAAGTAGCACAAGAAAAAATTGATAATATTATAGAAGCAATTTCGCTTGCGCCAACTTCCAGTGGATTGCAGCCTTTTGAAGTGTATGTCATTACCAATCAGGAAGTCAAAGAAAAAATTAGACCTATCGCTTGGAATCAATCCGTCATCACTGATTGTTCACATTTGTTAGTCTTCGCTGCTTGGGACACCTATACACCCGACCGTATTAACAAACAATTCGACTTAACCAACGAGATTAGAGGGTTTAAAAACGAAGGGTGGGAAAATTACCGCCAGATGTTATTAAGTACCTATCCTCAAAAAGAGGCAGAAGTCAACTTTAATCATGCGGCAAAACAAGCTTATATTGCTTTCGCCAACGCAATCGTTGCTGCTGCCTTTGAAGAAGTAGATGCTACGCCAATAGAGGGTTTTGTGCCCGCAAAATTAGATGAGATATTAGGCTTAAAAGAGAAAGGATTAAGAAGTTGTGTGATACTTACTTTAGGTTATAGACAAGCAGATAAAGATTGGTTAGTCAATCTTAAAAAAGTTAGAAAAAGTAAGGCTGATTTAATAACGGAGATTGCTTAGGTCTACGTTGAACTAATCCTTCCAATCGGACGACGCTAGTGGTTCACGCAAGAAATAACTAACAGTTTATACGGCTTCTTTCGCCCTTATTTTCTGACTTAAAAATAGTCATTTATCTAGATAGACTCCCATTTTTAAGACAAAAACTAAGACCAAAATAAACTCGTCTAAACTACCATTTACTTCTTGCGTGAACCACTAGTCATCTGACTGGAACGATTTTCTCGTCGGATGACTAATGTCGTCCGATGAGAAAACCTTAAAGTGCCAAAGTAGAATTAGTAGCTAGTCGGCTAAAAAAATAATCTATTTAGACAAGTTAATTATCCATGGTCGATACAACTGTTGCCAGTCAAGAAACTTTTAGCAACGGATTTCATGGGTAGTTTTTCACCCCAAAAGTATAGGGAACTTCAGTTCCCCGAAAAATACTTTGGCTGGGAACTGAAGTTCCCATATACTTGCCCTCATCACAACCCTTCCAACATATACCCTAAAATCGGGCGACATTTCTCTTCACAGGGTGGATAAAAATGTCCATGTTTCCGAATTTCAGATTTAGGGGATTTTCCCCACCAAAATTCTGCTAAAGCAATCGGTTTCAATTGATGCAAAAAAGCGTATTGCAGTAATTTTGGTGCAGCACATTCTCCTGCACCGCTGACTCGTTTCCTATCTCGAAAAAGAGCCGTTAAGCTTTTGGCCTTGCCCCTATGATTTAAAAACTGGTAGGCTTCAAAAAGTTGTTGCTGCAAACCATTAGATTTCTTTTTTCGTTGAACTTTTAAGTGTTGAATTTCTTGGCTAGTTGCTGCTAAATCTGCTTCACATTCCAGTATGGCTGCTTTCCATTCCTTCTTTAATTTTTTCAACGCTTTTCTATCCAAAGAACTTTCTTTATCCAATTGGCTGGTCAACACCTGTAATTCCACCCCAATTACTCCCTTTTCTGCTATCTGTCTTTGCTTGGTTCGATGGATTTTCTTTTGCTTCAATTCCAATTTTAATGCTGCTATTTCCTTTGCTGCTTGACTTTTTTTATCCGTCAATAATTTATTGACTGCTAACCAATTAGGTGATTTTTCTAATTGTTTTATGGCTTCGTTAATCCTATTCAGTTCTCTCATTCCAACATTTAGAAAACTATTTTCCGTTAGCGAATCAAAAACAGGGGGTACAAATTTTTGTTGATGGTTTTTATTTGCCAATTTGCCTGAAAATGCCGC
>JBGCFJ010000374.1:0-7097 GCA_045106885.1 Saprospiraceae bacterium | reverse complement strand
GTAGTGTGGCAGTCACCACAAGAATGTGCTGTGAATAATGGATATATTTTTATATCCACCAATGTATCAGGACCAAATGTAGAATACAGTATTAATAATGGTGGAACTTGGCAAAGTGAGGATAGCTTTGAAAATCTTTCTGCTGGAACCTACACTGTTTTAGCTAGAAGAATAGATATAAATTGTCAAATTACTTTCGATAACCCGATTGTTTTAGAAGGTTCTCCAAACGCTTTTAGTGTCGTAACACCTATTCCAAACAGGTCGGTTTGTACCGATAATTTAATGGGAATATCCGTCACTTTAAGTCAGCTAATTGATAGTTATCAAGTAAATAATGGAACGATTGCGAATCCAGTATTAAATGGAACAACCTTGACTTTTGATGCCTTGGTCACTGATTTGTATAATGAATATGAAATCACTTTTACGAATGCTACTGGCTGTGAAGTAACAGAATCCTTTGTTATTTTTCAAGCAACAGATACCGAGGCAGATTTTGTAGTCATTGAACCTTACTGTCGAGAGATGGAAGTGAACCTATTATTTACAGGTACCGCAACACCAATGGCTGATTTAATTTGGGAGTTAGATGGTGGGGTATTGGTGTCTAGTTCTCCTGCGACAGCTACAGAACCAGCAGGAAAAGAAATTGTGGTAAGATGGGATACAGAAGGAAGCCGATTAATTAAATTGACCATCAATGATGGTGGTTGTATAGACGATGAATACGAAAGTATTTTTGTTAGAAAATTACCTTTAGCAGAAGCAGGAGAGAATGTCTCCATTTGTATGGGCGAATGTGTAGAATTGGCAGGTAGTGGAACGGGCGTTTGGTATACTTGGAGTCCAGCAGCTGGCCTAAGTTCAACGGATGGCGCTACGGTAACTGCTTGTCCTACTGAAACGACGACTTATACTTTGACAGTAATGAGCGCAGATGGCTGTTTATCAGTCGATAGTGTGACGGTTAATGTAGAAATAGGATTTGTCATTATGACAGAAGATGTCAGTATTTGTGAAGGAGAATCTGCTTATTTAAGTGCTTCTGGAGGCACGACTTATACTTGGTTTCCTGAGGTTACTTTAGATAATCCTAATATAGCGAACCCAGTCGCAACTCCAGTAGTTACCACGCTTTATGAAGTTGTATCCGCCAATGAACATGGTTGCCTAGATACAGTTTATGTCACCGTTTTTGTGAATCCAAACCCAGAAGCTATTGCCTGTGAAGACAAAACAATTTGTCGAGGAGATAGCATTCAATTAATCGTGACGACCCATGCGCAATATAGTTGGAGTCCAACGAATACGCTATTAAACCCAACGAGTGGAACACCTATTGCTTTTCCAACGGAAACCACAACTTATACGGTAACGATTACGGACGAAAATGGTTGTACAGATACAGATGAGGTGGTTGTTTTTGTGAATACTCCACCAACCGTAAATGCTGGCAGCGATGTTACTATTTGTGCAAATGCTAGTACCAATTTAAGTGCTTCTGGCGCAATTAGTTATAATTGGTCACCTGCAACAGGATTAAGTAATCCAACTATTGCCAATCCAATAGCAAATCCTTCCGTCACCACGACTTATACTGTAACAGGAACAGATATAAACGGCTGTACGAATGAAGACCAAGTAACTGTTTCCGTTATGGAAAATACAGGTATTTCTGCTGGAAATGATGTCACTATATGTGAAGGAAATGTGGTGCAATTAACTGCTCTAGGTGGAAGTAATCATAGCTGGTCACCTGCAACAGGATTAAGCAATCCAAATATCGCTAATCCAGTGGCAACACCTTTGGTCACTACTACTTATACGGTAACTGGAGTAAGTGCCAATGACTGCCCTATAGTGGATATGGTTACTATAACAGTACTCCCTAATCCAGAAGCTATTGCTTGTGAAGACAAAACGATTTGTCTAGGAGATAGTATTCAATTAACGGTTACGACCCATGCGCAATATAGCTGGAGTCCAACAAATACTTTATTAAACCCAACGAGTGGTACACCAACGGCTTTTCCAACCGAGACAACTACCTATACCGTCACAGTGACAGATGAAAATGGCTGTACAGATACGGATGAAGTAGTCGTGTTTGTTAATCCACCAACTACTGTTAATCTAGGACCAGATAGGACAATTTGTGGAAGTGAAACAGTTCCTTTAGATGCAGGAGAAGGCGTTGCTTACCAATGGAGTCCAGCAACAGGATTGAGTAATCCAACTATTCGAAATCCAATTGCAAGGGTAACGAATACCATCACTTATACGGTTCAGGTAACTAATGCAAATGGTTGTATTGGAACAGATGATATAACGATTAACGTTAACGATAGTCCTAACGCAGATGCTGGTCCGCCAGTTGTTTTATGTCCAGAAACTTCGGGACAATTAATGGCTTCTGGAGGGGTGACTTATCAATGGAGTCCAGCAACAGGGTTAAGCAATCCAAATATTGCCAATCCAATAGTCACTACTAATCAGGTCACCACTTATCAAGTAACGGTCACCGATGAATTTGGCTGTACGACTACAGACGAGACTTTAGTCACGGTTTCTCTACCATTAGCAGTTGACCCCATTATTACTAATGCAAATTGTTGTGGAACAGGAGGAAGTGCGACATTGAATGTTTCTGGTGGTTTTGGTAATGTAACTTATAATTGGTCACCAAATGTTTCTAATTCCAATATAGCAACTGATTTAGCGACAGGGTTTTATAAAGTAATTATCTCAGATGCTGTAGGTTGTAGTATTGTTTTCACTTTTGAAATAAAAGAAGATTGTACGGGTTGTCCAGATATATTCTCAGAAAACGATAGATGTGTGAATGATATGGTCACTGCAGAACGAATTTGTTTGCCAATTGCTTTAGAAGACTTAGCAGATTATGAAATTTTAGTAGACAGAGTTACCTATTTGCCAGACCATGGATGTGCATCTGAAAACTTAACCGCTTATTCTTACGCTTTAGTAGAAGGTCAAGGAAATACAGGAATGTATCGGGTAGAAAATTGGGAGGTCGATGGACAGATGTTTAATACGGAGGTAGAAACAATGAAAGAATTGACTTTCTGGATGAATACTGTTGACCCAGGTGGAAATTGGATTATTCACCCATCTATCTTAACTATTATTGGTGGCAATCCGAATAAAACTTATGGAATGATGAAAGTCGTTCAACTCACTAAATGGATTGAAACGATGTTGCAACCAGATGTAACAGGCGTTGCTACAGGGAGTGTTATTGAAATGGATATGCGTAATATGGATTTACCGAGAGAGATTATTATTATTAATAAATCAACCTGTTGTTCGGATACGCTTATACTAAAAAGATGTGGACAAGCACAACCTTGTGTTATCGACGTTATTGAGCTTGATCAATATGATATGATGGTTACTTGTGGGGAATCGGCTGAAATTTGCCTAGATATTCCATATAATAGCATTGGTAATTATGAATTGGAAGCCAATAATAGACCGTTTGCAGGAGAAATATTGCCTTGTAATTTTGACTCTATGTTTGCCTACACTTACTTTACTTTACCAGGACAAGGAGCAGCAGGGCCTTATAAAATTACTAGTTGGATGGTTGACAAACAGATGCATGGAGGAACATTTAACTCCTTACCTGAATTTGTCCAATTAGTGAACCAAATTGACCCAACAGGAAATTGGACATTAGATGAATCTTCTCTGACTATTCAAGGAGGTAATGCAAGGACGGAATATGGGGCGATTAATGTAGAACAAATTAATACTCGTTCAATTGCTACCCTTGAATTGAATGCTAACTTGATTCCAATGGGAACCACCCTAACTTTTGAATTAGGAAATTATGAAGTATTGATTAATGACAAGAATTCAGGTTGTCGAGATCGCGTTTTAGTAAATGTGACTTGTGATGGGGTAGAACCAGTAGATACGACTATCACACCAGTAGATACTATGTCTGAAGAAGTTTGTTTAGACTTTATTACAGATGAAGTCTTATTTGCCATGGTGACTCGTTGTGATTCTATCGTGTCTTTCTGTATTGATATTCCATTTGCTAAAATAAATGAATATGCCATTACCATTGATGGGCAGGCTTATCAAGGTACATTAACAAATTGTAATGAGGAGACCAGTATCCCAATTGGAGTAGGCGGATTTAACCTTCTTTTTGAAAACTTGACCACGGGTTGTAAGGATAGTATCATTCTAGCCGTAACTTGCGCAACTAGTCCACGAGAAGAGGCCATCACCTTAGAAGAAGGCGCAACGGAGATATATTGTCCAGAATCAGATAATCTAATGGGAGACATCATCAGAATCGACAATGTTTGTCCAGAGGAGTCAGGAATATTGAGCAGCCTTGTATTAGATACCTTAGACTATTGTGTCAATGTGACAGGACTTTTAGTAGGGGAGGAAAAAGCTTGTTTAGTGGTCTGTGATACCAATGGTATTTGCGATACAACTTATTTGACTATTCGAGTGACGCCTAAACCTTTATTAAATCCAATAGCAGAGCGAGACATAGATACTACTCGTGAAGCTACCCCTATTACGATTGAAGTATTGAATAATGATTCGCTCTTTGGGAATTTGCGAAATATAGAGATTTTGGAGCAACCAACAAATGGTAGGGCCACCTTTAATCTTGACAACACGATTACTTATATCCCGAATGATAATTTCTGTGATTCAGGGGAATCTGACTTGATTATGTATGGTATTTGTAATGATAACGGTTGTGATACTGCTATGGTAGAAATCTGGGTGCCATGTGGAGAATTAGACATTAAAAATGGGTTCTCTCCAAATAATGATGGTGTCAATGATTTCTTTAGAATTAGTGGCATACAAAATTTCCCAAATAATAGTTTGAAAATCTTTAATCGTTGGGGCTTAGAAGTATTTAACCAGAATGGGTATAAAAATAGATGGAATGGTACTTTCCAAGATAAGGATTTACCTGATGGTACTTACTTCTATATATTCGATGATGGAAAAGGAAAGAAATATTCAGGCTGGGTACAGATAAATCGGTAATACAGTGGGCAGTTAGCAGTTAGTGCAGTATGCAGTTCAGGCTGACCGTTAATGCGTTTCGTAACCACCAAATTTATTTGGTAGGTTGTACAAGAATGGATGGTCAGTGTATTACATAGAACCAGCCAAATAAATGTCTTGCGCTGTAATGTTGTAGTTATACAAATCGACAAAAAATTGTGTCTATTTCTTGATATTTATTAACCCCAAAGGGGTGATATACCATAACCTAGGGCGAAAGCCCTAGGAAAAAAGTGGAATGAACGAAACTCAAAACCCCGAAGGGGTGACAGAAGTCAGCCGTATTATGTCGCTCTTTCAGAGCTAAAGCGAAAAAGAATTAAGCACTAATCATAGGACTGCGCCCCATGTTATTATATTTCACTCCTTTGGAGTTTTAGACAGTTACAACTTTCTGTCGATATTAACAGCTATAACATTTCGTCGCAAGACATAAATTTGGCGGTTACGTACGATACAAACACCATTAGTGGTCATTCTGAGTGGGCAGTAGCTGTGACACGGCGAATAATTTTGATAATAATTAGGTTGAGAGCGTAAGATTTAAATCCTGCATAATCCTGTCATCCTGTAAAAATATATTAAGGT
Organism: Saprospiraceae bacterium; assembly: GCA_045106885.1. Taxonomy (GTDB): domain Bacteria; phylum Bacteroidota; class Bacteroidia; order Chitinophagales; family Saprospiraceae; genus JAFMDF01. The sequence continues at coordinate 1,433 of JBGCFJ010000374.1, read as the reverse complement.
GTTTTTAGTAAATGCTCGGTCGGTTTTGGCGGCTGGGCATTTCTTTTTTAAGACGCTTAAAAAAGGTTTAAAACCAACAAATTGTCGATATTTTAAAATGTCGATAACTGTTAATCTCAAATTTAACCTCAGATTCCCGCCGAAGGTGGTTTAAAATTGAAAATTAAATTTCTATTTAGGCGCTTACGCAAAATTTAAAACCAACAAATTGTCGATATTTTAAAATGTCGATAACCGTTAATCTCAAATTTAACCTCAGATTCCCGTCGAAGGTGGTTTAAAATTGAAAATTGAAAATTAAATTTTACTTAGACTTCTTACGCTTTAAATTTCTTGATTAATCCCATCCACAAAAGCAAGAATCTCGGTCTGCCCTTCCTTTTTAACCGAAGAGGTAATAAATTCTTGTGGTAAATCTGACCAATGTGCTAAAAAAGAAGCTCGGATTCGGTCAATATTTGGTTGCACTTCGGCAGGTTTCAGTCTATCTGTTTTAGTGTAAACAATGGCAAAAGGAACGTTCTTATCTCCCAACCAATTTAAGAACTCAATATCAATTTGCTGAGCAGGAATATTGGCATCAATGAGCACAAAAGCGCAAGCTAAAGTTCTGCGATGTTGCAAATAGCCTTCTATCATTATTTCCCATTCTCGTCTTTTCTTCTTGGAAATTTTAGCGTAGCCATATCCTGGTAAATCGACTAAGTACCAAGCTTTTTCCACTAAAAAATAATTAATCATTTGGGTTTTACCTGGTTTTTTTGAGATTCTTGCCAAACCATTTCTACCCGTTAACATATTAATTAAAGAAGACTTACCCACATTAGAGCGACCAATAAATGCATATTCAGGTTTTTTATCTTTAGGACAGGAAGTAATACTTGGATAACTTCCCACATACCTCACTTCTTGCATCGTTCTAGCCATATCGTAATTTTTGAAATAAAAATAGCAAAATTATAACTTTATTAGTTAGGATAGGAATTTGGGTGTATCTCAAAATGTCGCATTAAAATTAATTGGACCTTAAAAGTAGCTTAGACGGCTGGTCTGAGTAGCCTTAGCATACCTACTCAGACCAGCCGTCTAAGCTACGAGCGACAATTTGAGATGCGCCCAGGAATTTCGCAGGGGAAGCAGCTTTTTTTTGGTCTAAAGTGTTAAGGAAATACGTTTTCATCTAAAGCTTTTTTTTGGCTCAAGCGATGTAAGGAATGCCCTAAGTCCCTACTATTAAATAATCGTCACTTTTGATTCAGGCTATTTTTTCGCTAGACGAGGCATGAAGACGTGTCAACTTCTGAACCGCAAAGCGGACGGGATGGCTTGCATAGCCCCGCTACGGAAATATTTTTTAACCTGAGCTAAGAAAGGAAGATTCGGGATGAGCAAACACCGTTTGTGAACCGTTTACGGACAGGAGTGCTTATTTC
>JBGCFJ010000373.1:0-2365 GCA_045106885.1 Saprospiraceae bacterium | reverse complement strand
GATAATTGTCGCACTTGCCTATGTTGGATTTGTTTTAATTAACGGGAAGGATAGCCAAAACTTACCACTTGAATTAGGAGGACTCGCCCTTTTTAGTTTACTTATTTTTCTGTCTAATAAATATAGTCTTTATTTCCTTTCGCTCGGATGGGCGATGCATATTGGATGGGATAGTTTATTACATTCCTATACTGCTACCCCTTATGTTCCGCTGCATTATATTGAAGCTTGTATTGGTTTTGATATTGTCATTAGTATCTATATTTTTTGGTTGGCGAGGAGTAGGAATACTCTTTGATACTACCAAATTTATTAAACACGTTAAATTGAAAAATTGTTAATGGATACGAATCACCTAATAATTTTTGGTAATTTTACCTACAATTAAATTTTCAATCTTCAAAAAGTTGCCCAATGAAAAAATTTATGTTATTTATCTTTTGTTTGCCTTGCTATTTTTCATCAGTTGCTCAAGAAACTTGGACCATTGATAATCCTCATTCTAATCTTCGTTTTGAAGTTGGTTGGGAAGATTTCTCTATGAGAACAGGAGAGTTCAAAGTTTTTAAAGGGACCCTTTTGACAGACTCAAGAACAGATTTGACGAACGCAAGTGTTGAATTTACCGTAGATGCGGCGAGTGTTGATGTAATTGCAGACCGACTGGCTGGTCAGAAAGTATTATTTGGGGCTTGGTGTTACCTCATTTAACAGCGCAAGGAATTACTGGATTTAAAAATTTTTTGGGGATGCCTATTATGAAAAGCTGGGCGAACCATTTAATGTCAATCAATATGCATTTATAAAATTTTAAAATTGTCAAATCACGATGATTTTAAAAATCACCGTGATTTAGACTAAATTTGAAAATAAAAATACATGAATCAATATTTCTTTACCGAAGAACATGAATTATTCCGCCAAAGCATCAGAGCTTTTTTAGATAAAGAGGTCCGCCCAAATATAGAGCAATGGGAGGCAGATGGGGAGATTCCTCGCGAAATTTACAAGCGTTTTGGCGAAATGGGTTTTATGGGCGTTACCTACCCAGAAGAATATGGAGGGATGGGCCTGGATGGTTTCTATGCAGTTGTCTATACCGAGGAAATGACCCGTATGAATTCAGGAGGTTTTTCTACTTCTATAGGCGCACATGCTGGGTTGGCACTTGCCCATCTGAATGCGGAAGGTTCAGAAGCACAAAAGCAAAAATATTTGACGGCTGGTCTTAAAGGAGAGTTAATCGGCTGTCTAGCCATCACCGAACCAGGAGGTGGCTCAGATGTCGCTTCTTTGACGACCAAAGCAGTTAGAGACGGCGACCATTTTGTAATTAATGGTTCTAAGACCTTTATTTCTAATGGAGTCTTGAGTGATTATATCGTGGCAGCAGTTCGGACAGGCGGTCCAGGTGCAAAAGGCGTAAGTATGGTTATCATTGACCGAGACACGCCTGGGGTAAGTGCGACCAAGTTAAAAAAATTAGGTTGGCATGCTTCTGATACAGGAGAAATTGCTTTTGATAATGTACGTGTTCCTGTCGAAAATTTATTGGGAGACGAGAATAAAGGCTTTTTCTATATCATGCAACATTTTGCTTCTGAACGATTAGCTATGGCATTAATTGGCGTTGCACAGGCACAATTAGCGATTGATTTGGCAATCGAATACATGGCACAAAGAGAGGCATTCGGGCGACCAATTAGTAAATTTCAGGTCTTGCGGCACCGTATCGCCCAATTATCCAGCGAAGTCATGGCAAATCGAGCTTTTGTTTATACGCTTTATCGAAGATTTGAAGATGGAGACTACATTATCAAAGAAGCAGCTATGGCAAAATTAGTCGGCACGCAGTTGAGCGATAAGGTCTGCTATGAATGCATGCGTATTTTTGGTGGTTATGGTTATATGGAAAGCTATCCGATGGCTCGATTACTTAGAGATAGCCAATTAGGTACCATTGGCGGTGGTACTTCGGAAGTACTATGCGAAATTATTTCAAAAATGATGATTGATTCAAAGTCTTATAAGGCAGCTGTTCCGCATTAATAAAGTAGCTTAGACCTCTGGTCTGAGTAGTACAGCACTAGTGGTTCACGCACGAAATAACTACCAGTTTATACGGCTTCCCCGATACATCGGGATTGTAAACTTTTGCCCTTATTTTCCATCTTAAAAATAGTCATTTATCTAGATAGACTCCCATTTTTAAGATGAAAACTAGGACCAAAATAAGCTCGTCTAAACTACCATTTACTTCTTGCGTGAACCACTAGTTACGAAATCTACTCAGACCAGAGGTCTAAGCTACATCAACTTTTTAACTATAACAATGAATAAATGCAATTCAAAACACCCCTCTTCC
>JBGCFJ010000372.1:0-3383 GCA_045106885.1 Saprospiraceae bacterium | reverse complement strand
TATTACTATCACGCATCCTGATTGGGTACCAGAAACAGCAACCAATAGTGCAACCTTCTATGGTTTAGTGACTTTTGATGGGACAAATGCTACAGAAGAAGATTGGGTCGCAGCCTATATTGATGGCGTTAATCGAGGGGTTAGCCCCATTAAAATTATCCAGAATGAACCTTATGTGATTTTTAATATTCAAGCAGACATGGAAGGTGAAGCGACGTTCAAATTATACGATGCGAGTACCGACCAAATTTGTGCGGTAGAAGAAACCACCTTAATTATGCCAGGCTTTGACATCGGTACGCCTGCTGAACCCATTATTCTAAATGGAAATTGCGCCAATGTTGATACTCCACCGACTTGTAACCTTATCGTAGATAATCAAGTCATCTGTGCAGGAAAGAATATAATGGTTCAATTTGATTGTACCCTACCCGATGATTATACCTACGAATGGAATTTTGATAGTGCGACCGTTATTGCTGGTCAAGACCTTGGTCCTTACGAATTAAATTGGGAGACTGCTGGGACAAAAACAGTCCGTTTATTAACCTATCAAAATGGGAATTTAATTAGTACAGTTAGTCAGAAGATTGAAGTTTTAACCGTCGATTTAAAAGAAGTAATTGTTTCTATTTGTACAGGAGAAAGTTATGAATTTGGCGACACCCTATTTACCGAACCTACTTTTTATATCGGTGAATATACCAATCAAAATGGTTGTGATAGTTTAGTTTTATTAAACTTGATGGTGTCCGATACCGCTTGCCAACCAATGGCAACTTTATCGCTTGCAGGAACGATTAGTACAGAAGATTTATCTCCCGTAAACGAAGTAGCTGTAGCCATTATGGAGATGGATACGATGACTAAGTCTAGTAATGTGGAGGGAGATTATTTAATTGATAATATTCCTTATCACATAGATTCGACTTATACTTTAAAACCTACAAAAACAACCAATCCATTAGCTGGTGTCACAACTTATGATTTGGTACTGATGTCTAAATTTATTTTAGGCTTGCACAAATTCGATTCCCCTTACCAGTACATCGCAGCAGACATTAATAAATCGGGTACAATTACAGCAGTTGATATTGTAGAATTACGGCAACTAATGCTAAATGCGACCAATCAATTTTCTAATAATGATGCTTGGCGATTTGTAGCTGCTAATTTTGATTTTCCACCAATGGAAACAACCAATCCATTAACTATAGATTTTCCAGAAACCATTACGCCCAATGCCTTACCAATGGACAGTATGGGGCATAATTTTATTGCGGTCAAAATTGGAGACATTAATGGTAGTCATCAAGCCAATAGTCGAGTTAGTAATACGGCTACTAATAGCTTCCGTATAAGTATGCTAGAACAGGAAATTGTAGAAAATACGACTACGATGATTCAGTTAATAGGTAATATGGAGGAATTAGCTGGATTTCAGTTTACCTTAAAATTTGACCCTACGCTTCTTTCAGTTGTTGATATAAAAGAACAATTATTGACAAAAGAAAACATAGGAATCCATCAACTATCAGAAGGGCTGTTACATTTTAGTTGGTTAGGCAAAGCAAAAACAGACCAACTAATCACCTTGATGGTAAAAGGAAAAACAACGACCTCTACCAGCAAAGCTTTTCAACTTTATACGAAGGCACTACGACCAGAAGCTTATAATAATGCATTACAAACAGCAACTTTAGAGTTGAATTTTGAAGAGATAGCAGCAAAAGAAGCCATTAGATTGTATCAAAATGAACCCAATCCATTCAACCAAGAGACAATTATCCGATTTGCTTTATCTAATACAACTTATTATCAATTAACGATTTCGGATATTAATGGAAAATTATTAAAGCAAATTAGGAATCAAGGGTCGATTGGGTTAAATGAAGTTAAAATTAATTCATCGTTGTTAGGCAATCCTGGAATCTATTATTATCGGCTAATTTCAGATGGACAGTCTAGCACTAAAAAAATGATTTTGATTGAATAAATTCATTGAAGAGATACTATTATTCCTCATCAGAAATATGCGCTTTGACCCTTACAAGTCAAAGCGCTTTTTACCTAAAGATAGTGCTTGAAAAGTAAATGATTCAAAGGTAATGCAATTGTTTTAGTAATTATTGCGACCTTCACTTTTAAAAAAAGTACAACATTTTTTTACTCGATTTCCTAATTGGTCGGAGCGCTTACTTCTTTTGAGTTGGAGTCATTATTTACAATTACTTTCCTTAAAGGGCGATAATATTTGTTCGTTCTATTTTCGGGAAGCCTTACTTGGACAATGGGCCAATAATAGGCAACTAAAAAGGCAAATTAAAACCAATATTTGGGCAAGAACGGTAGCCGCATCCACTAAAAAAACGCCTGTCCAAATAAGAGCGCCTTATACGTTTGAATTTATTCCAGCTACTACAACTCCCCCTATTACTGGAAAAGGAATTAGAGGCATTATTAATTCAATATTTGCCTGACTTCCATTTCTTCTCTTTTTTTAAGCAATTTAGCTTAAATTATCCTTTTTTAATTAATTCCTACTGTTTTTTTAAGGGTTAGAAATGTCGATAAAAAGGACGTCAAGCGAAAATTTGGAATTATATGTTGCAGGAAATTCAATTAAACTACTTTTAAATAACAAGAGTTGTTTTTTTGGCAAAAATTAAGAACAAGATTCATCAGAATACTCCTATTCGAGGAAAGGTTGATCTGATGGTGAAATAAGTATCTCCTCAGGTACAGGCATAAGTCCAAGACAATAATCGTTATCGACTTAAGAAAACTGGAGAGATTTTTGACTTAAAAATCACTAAAACAGCCTGCGAAAAAATATAGGACTTAGTCCGAAATTAAATAAATCCAAGGAATTGTTGAGGTGGAAATAAACGGAATGAAATGACATTGAGAGATGTTAGATTTATCACATTCGATTCTGTTGAGACACTTTTTCATAGATAGCAAGTAACCTGATTTTCACATGTTAATTTATCCTGACAATTTCTTTTATTTCATTACCCTTTTTTCTATAAGTATCATTGTAGGAATGAACTTGCTATTAACCAATAAGCGAAATCATTTATTGATTGTCAATGCTGTTTTATTATTCTTATGTGGTGTGAAGATCTGCATAGAGTATTCAATGCACCAAATTGAATCATTCGAGCAGTTAATGCCCGTTTTGTACTTTCATCGAATAGTCCATACACTTGCAGCAGCTTCTTTTTGGTATATTTTGTGGTTTTATGTAAGACCTTTTAAAGGGTATAAGATAGAGAAAAGGGCGAATCAATTTTATTTCTGGGTGCTAAACGTCTTTATAGTATGCCTGATGCTTTTTTTGCAGTTAGGCGATTATTTGGGCTACTCGCCTAACGTTGTAA
>JBGCFJ010000371.1:0-11354 GCA_045106885.1 Saprospiraceae bacterium | reverse complement strand
TATAAATTTTTAAGCCCCTAGCACCATTAGCGACATCAAATTCCAATTGTTTAACCGTATTTTCTGTCCAATCTGGGTCATCTATACTTCTTAATTCTATATTAGTAAAAACAATAAAACGGTCTTTTTGTGGATGTTGGTTAACAATATCCATCATGCTTTTTAATCGTTTTCCACCTCGACCACTTAAATTAACCAAAGCCCCCATGTTCAAAGTATCCATTTCGGCAAACAATTTATCAAAATAAGTGACATCATTGATTCGCCAGTGGTGACTATGAATGTCTAAAAATTTAAACTTGGCACTAGTCACGGGATTTTCTGGGACCACTAAAGTGGAAATAGGGTCATATTTTTCAAAATCCATGATAAGAGAAGAATCTATTGGTTGCCTTTGACCAAAAAGAGTACTAGTGGACATAAGGAAACAAAATAGAACAAATAATGGGTAGTCGATTTTATTCATTTTTTGTAGTTAAAATTTTAGGGTGCATCTCAAAATGTCGCATTAAAATTAATTGGAGATTAAAAATAGCTTAGACGGCTGGTCTGAGTAGCCTTGGTATAACTACTCAGACCAGCGGTCTAAGTTACGAACGACAATTTGAGATGTGCCCAATTTTTATTAGACTTGTTATAAACGATTCTAAATGATATCGCCAAAGATACCAAATAGCGGACAAAAATTAAATAACCATTTTTCAACTAAAAAAGTTATACATTCGTTAATAAAATAGCGAAATGTTTCCTTTTTATAATAAAGGATTGATATTTGAACTTTAAGTAGTAGATATTTTACATTAATCAAAATAAAAATGAATAGAAAATACTTTTCACTTTTACTTACCCTAACTTTTTTTAGTGTTACGCTTTTTGGACAGGCAGGTTATCAAATCGAAGTTAAACTAGCTAATTATGACCAAGAATTACTGATGTTGGGGTATCATTATGGAGATAAGCAATACATTAAAGATTCTGTCAGGGCAAATGCGGACGGAAAATTTATCTTTCAAGGAGAGGAGGCTTTGGATGCGGGCGTCTATTTGGTGGTAATGCCACCAGACAATCAGTATTTTCAACTATTAATTGATAAGCAAGAACAGCGTTTTTCTGTTCAAACAGATGCAAAATCTCCGAATGCTAATATGCAGATTGAGGGAAGCAGGGATAATAAATTGTTTTACGATTACATGGCTTTTTTAGGAAAGAAACGACCTGAAGCTGACCGATTGAAAAAACAACTGGAAACAGCTTCGGCAGGAGACAAGCCTAAAATCCAAAAACAACTAAAAGATTTGAACACTTCGGTGAAGGCTTATCAGAAAAATATTGTAGACAATCAGTCTAGTACATTGACGGCTACTTTAGTAAAATCTGGAATGGAAACGCCGATGCCTGAATTTACGGGTACGGAAAAGGAAATTCAATTGCAAAGATATAATCATTATAAGGCACATTATTTTGATAATCTGAATTTAGAAGATGAGCGATTGGTCAGAAGTCCCATTCTTTTTCAGCGGATTGATTATTACCTCAATAAATTAACGGTACAAGCACCTGATTCTATTAATAAATCAATAGATTACATTTTAGAAAAAGTAAAACCTGCGGATGAAACTTTTAAATATTATTTGGTGCATTTTTTAAATACTTATGCTGCCTCTAAAATTGTAGGAATGGATGCTGTTTATGTCCATATTGCAGAAAACTATTACGCAAAGGGATTAGCACCATGGACAGAAGCAGAACAATTAAAGAAAATCACGGATAACGCAAAAACACTTAAACCAATTTTAATTGGTAAAACAGCACCAGATTTAAAGATGTATGAAATAGATTTGGAAGGCACAATTGCCGCAGCAGATGCAGCAGATGAATACCAAAGATGGAAGGCAAAGCGGACTATTTCTTTGCACGGAGTAGATGCGCCATATACGGTTTTATTTGTTTGGGATCCAGATTGTGGTCACTGTAAAAAATCTATGCCTAAAATGCTGGAATTTTATGAGGCTTTTAAAAATAGAGGCGTAGAAGTTTTTGCAATTTGTACTAAAACTTACGACGAAATGCCAGCTTGTGCAGAAACGATTAAAGAAAAAGGAATGATTAAATGGATTAATGCCATTGATCCTTTTATTAAATCAAAATATAAACAGATTTATGATATTCGGTCTACGCCCCAAGTTTTTATTCTAAATAAAGAGAAAGAAATTATTTCAAAAAAAATAGGTGCAGAACAACTTTCTGAGGTAATGGAACGAATTTTAGAAATGGATGCAAAAGCAGAGAAAAAACAAGGAGATTCTAAATAAGTCCAATAATTTTTTCTAAAATAGAACTTTTGAATTAGTATAAAATACTGTAAATAAAATGGTTTATTTACAGTATTTTTTTATATATTTTAAAAAAAATACAAAAATCACATTTTTTTTATTTTTTGTTAGACTTTCTGTAAAATTAGCCGTATAAATGCACCAGATTGGCGTTTTTTTAATAATTTATTTATTAAATCACCAATTAATCTGTGACTTTGATTATTTTTGCTCCGTCACAGCTATGAATATTTTTTTTTTATCATTAAATGACTGATGTTATATAAGCTAATTTTTTAAACATCCATCCTGTTTTACGGGGACAAACGTGATTATCGTATGAAAAAATTTATCCAGCTAACTTTCTTATTTTCTTTCCTTTCTGTAACGGTTGCTTTTGCACAACCTACAGATGTAAATGGTGAAGCAGGGAAGTGTTATGCTAAGTGTTTAATTCCTGATGAATATAGCACAACAACTGAACAAGTTGAAACAAAAGGAGCTTATTCAAGAACAGACATTGCTAAGCCAACATTAGCAACAGCAAGAAGGTCTGTAATGGTAAAAGCGCCAAGTACTAGAATTGTTGAGCGTCCTGCAGAGTATTCTACAGTAACTGAGCAAGTTTTAGTAAAAGAAGAAAGTAAGCGTATGGTAGCTGTACCTGCAACTTACGAAACTGTAACTGAGCAAGTAGAAACTCAAGCTGCTTCTAAAAGAATTATACCTATTCCTGGTGAGTATACAACAGTTAGTGATAACCAAGTATATATGGGGACTAATAATGGTGTAAGTGCTGCAAAAGGAGCAAACCCTGGTAGCTACGATCCATCTGCTGCTGCTGCAGTTGGTGCTGCTTTAGCAAAGGAAGGTGATGATAGTGGTGTTGGCGTTGGAGCTGGTGCTGGAAATGGCGGTGGCGCTGGTGCTGGATCTAGAGGTGGAAGAGGTAGCGTTGCTGGAAGTACTGCTGAAGGTGATTTAGCAATGACTGGTGCAATCATGCCTTATTATACAAGTGTAGCTTCTGTAGAATTAGAAAGAGTTCCAATGAAGTATGAAACAACAACTGAAAGAGTTGAAGTTTCTCCAGCTAGTACTAAATGGGTAAAGCGTAAAGCAGACAGAAACTGTTTATCTGCTAATCCAGATGATTGTTTAGTATGGTGTTTAGTAGAAGTACCTGCTGAATATAAGACTGTAACTAAAACAACTCCTGCTGGTTGTGCTGCTGGTTATACTAGAAGTAGCCGAACTGGAACTGATGGAAGAGAAGAATGTGTAAGAGTAAAGCAAACTGCTGCTCAATATGGTAGCCGTCAAATCGTAAAGGCTGCTCCAAGTTATAGAGAGGAAGTGATTCCTGCAAAATATACAACAGTTACTAAGCGAGTAGTTAAAACTCCAGCTACAGTAAGAGAAGAAGTTGTACCAGCAGAATATAAGACTGTTACAAAAAGAACAATTAGCAAGCCAGCTTCTTTTGATAGAGTTGCTGTACCAGGAGAATATAAAACTTCAAGCTATACTTACCGTTCTGGTTTAAAATTAAAGCCAGGATACAGATGGACAAACGCTGGTTTAGTGTATAACCCAGCTTACGATCCAAGTTCTTCTAGTTATTCAGGTTCTCCTGCTCCAGCTGGTGCAGGTCCAGGAGCTGATGGTTCTGGTGGAGCAGTTGGTGGTATGGTGGCAGGTGATAAGCCAGCTGATGCCAATAGCGCAGATGTATATGCTAACTGGGGTTCTGCAGGTTGTCCTTCAGGATATAGCTATAGTGTAGATTCTGGTGTTTGTTCTAGATCAGTAGAAGTACCTGCTGAGTATGCAACAGTAACTAAGCGTGCTGTAAGCAGAAAAGGTGGATTCTCTGAATGGAGAGAAGTTGTTTGTGCTAACAAAATTACAACTTCTATGGTTCAGCAAGTTCAAAGAGCTTTAAAAGATAGAGGTTACGATCCAGGTCCAATTGATAATGTAATTGGTACTCAAACAAAAGCAGCTTTAATTAAATTCCAAAAAGCTAACGGTTTACCTGTTGGAAACATGGATTTTGAAACTTTAAAGGCTTTAGGTATTAACCAATAAGCTACTAAATATGCAGCACTTATTTAATAAATAAGCGCATAAGTAGTATTTAAAAAGGTTTTAGAAGGTGATTTTATGCACTTTCTAAAACCTTTTTTTGTTTTAAGAGTATGTGTTGGATTACTATAATCTTAAAACAAGTCCGAGTAGATGAAGATTAAGCGTTTTTTTATAAAAATATTTTCACCAATCTTTAAGCGAATTGACAAAGAGGAAAAGCGACTAAAGCATAAAATAGCCTCAATAATACTATTTTTTGCGCCAAAAACTATGGGTTATTCCCTTTTGAAAATTGAAAATTATAAAAAAAAGCGTTTTTCCATTTTTATAAGAAAACACTTTGCGAAAATTAAACCAAGTTTATCTATTATTTTTTTCATGCTAATGGTCTGTCAACTTATGGCGCAAATTGTCAATATTGAAGATAAGCGCAGCCAATTTACAGATAGCATCCAATGGGTAGAACAACTGGAATTAGGGGCAAATTTTACTAAAAATAAAGTGGAAATATTTTCGATAACTGGAAAGGCTCAGATAGAATTTGTTTATTATGATAAATCTTTGATTAGTTTGACAAATTTCAATTTTGTGAAAGCTGGAGACCAGAGTTTTATCAACGAAGGATTTCAACATCTAAGGTATAATGCTAAATTAAAAGATTGGTTGACCTATGAGCTATTTGGGCAAGTGCAATATAATGAGCGAGCAAATATAGCCATTCGAGCTTTAGCAGGAACAGGATTTAGATACCGACTCTTTAAAAAAGGAAAAGATAAAGCCTATTTGGGAACAAGTTATATGTATGAATTTGAAGAAGAATCAGAGATACCTACCAAACATTATAATCATCGACTGAATACTTATTTTGCAGTAGCTTGGCAACCACAATCGAATATAAAAATCGCCTCCACTAGTTATTACCAACCCTTATTTACAAATGTAAAGGATTACCGTTTATCGTCTCAAACTGCCATTATTCTTTCTTTTTCCAAACGATTGGATTTTAAAACTACTTTTTCGATAATTTACGATAGTCGAGCAGCCGTGGGTGCGCCAAAAACAAGTTATCGGCTTTTAAATAGTCTACGGTATCGGTTTTAAAAGAATAAGTTATACTTCAACTCCTACCCAGTTGAAGTATATTAACCGCAAAAGGATTTCATTTGCATTAAACGATTGATGATTCAGCGAATGCACCAACTGCAAACTACCTACTATTTACTGCCTACTGGTTAATCCATTGTCTTTAGCCGATTCAATAAGAAAACCATTTTTCCATTAACACTAGTATTTACATTAAAGAAAATATCATTAATTAATAGCCAGTCTTTTTCTTTTTTGATAGTTTCAATTTGATGATAAAATACCTTTTGGGCCTCTTTAAAATGTGCTTTCCAATAAATAGCATCTTCCGTTAAAGCAAAACCTTCTCGGCAAGTCCCGAAAACAGTTTGGTCAGCAATTAAAAGTACTTTTTCGTCTTTGGCAGGGAATAGAAAGTTACGACTAGCATTTTGTAATTTGCGCAATGGCATTTTGATAAAATCGGTATATATTTTGACTTCTTCTCCTTCTAAAGCTAAAAAATCAACGACCATTTTTTGCAAATCAAAATCTTCCTTTTTCTGTCCTTCATACTTTAAAGCTTCATCGGGAATATTTACGTCATTTAAGTCTTGACAATACTTCACCATAAAATAATCCAATAAACCATCAAAAGATTTATTTAGTAGTTGGTCCACTTCTTGAGGGACCGTCTTTTTTTGGGTAATATGAATGGTATAGGCTTCTTCCGCTAATTGACGTGCGCGCAAGTCAAACACCTTTTGAAAGTCAGATTGCATCAAACGATTCATATAATCCTTTTTGCGTTTAGGATTTTGAGTCTCTTTGATTCGTTGGTCTAAAGCTTGGATGAAGTATTGTTTAATATTGCTAGATAAGCCCTTTATCTTTCGAAAATCGAGCGGATATTTAGCTTCATAAAGAGGTGTTTCTTCGGAGGGCGTAGTTTTTTGCACTTTAACTTTAGCTCCACAATGATGGCAAAAACGAGCATCATCGAATAATTCGATATCACAAAATTGACAATTTCTCATAAATGTAAAGTAATTATAAAGGACACAAAAAAGAAGTAAATTTATTTTTGTCCCACTACAAATTGAATAGTGACGGAAAAGAACACTAGACATGGGCTAAGTTAATATTTTTTTTAGAGGTGTCCAAGATTTTTAATAATTGACTGAATTTTGCAGGATTTACTAGGCAATCGGAATACCTAAGTTTTTGCTAAATTTTAGACAGAATAAAGCATATCTTTCTATTTTTCAAATCTTAACAGAAGCAGGCATATTTTTTGATATAAGTATTAGTTGATTATATAATGTAAAATATTATGAAAATCAATCATTTGTGTGTTTTTGAATGTATTTTATTCTTAAATTATAAGTAATTGATTTTCTGTTATCATCTATCTTTTTTTTTTTTTTTTTTAAAAATTGATAATCACGTGTCGGACACCTCTAAAGGTGTCCGACACGTTCGACTAACCATTTATCAGTTTATTAGCTGACGCTCTATTATAGAGGGTCAGCTAATAAACTGATATTTTTTAGCGGTCAGAAGTCAGACCGAAAATTGAAATTTTCTGTCAGCAGTCAGATTGAACATAGGCAACCAACTGAATGTCAGAAAATTACATTTATTCAATCTGACTGCTGACAGTTTATGTAATAAACGGTCTGACTGCTCACTTCTTTCTAGGTATCAATTTTCTTTCTGATTATCTATAGAGTATTGACCGAAAAAAGATTGCTATATCGTGCCGAAGCTACGCTCCTTAAAGGAAAAATGGACATTCAGCAATTCCTACAGACCGTTTCGAAGCTACGCTCCTTAACTTTTTACTAAAAGAGCAGCGCTCTGACCCCGTCTGTAAGATTAATTAACCCAAAATTCCTTTAAGGAGCGTAGCTTCGTCACCACAAAAAATAAATTGAAATCTTTTTGCGGTCAATATTTTAGAGCGTCAAATTAAAGATTGATATTAAACAAATATTATAATTATCAGATAGTCCTATAAACCCGTTGCCTCGATTCATCCGTTGGTGAAAAAATAGACCAACGATGAATAATGGCAGCGGATGATTCTTAACTTTTTATCTGATACTCTTTTTACCAAATTCAATCAGCACCTTAGTTTTATTAAAAAACTATGAGAAAATTATTAAAAATACCTTAAAACCTACAAATTCGTATAGACTAAAAATACTAAAACAAAGTGCTGGAATAGTAACTATTTCAGGAATGACAAGAAAGATTACACTATTATTATTACTAATTGGGGGCATAAATTTAGGGCAAATATTGGCACAACAAGACCCAATGTTTACTAAATATATGTTCAATTCACAGGTCTTTAATCCAGCTTATGCGGCTAGTAAAGATTTTTTGTCTGTAAATATCCTTTATAGAGAACAATGGCTAGGACTCAACCAATCTTTTGGTGGTGATTCTTTCAAATATTCTCCAACTACTCAAACTTTCACTTTACAGAGTCCTATTGGCAAAAGAGTCTCTGTTGGTACTACTTTGATTAATGATAGGATAGGCGCCAGAAGTTCTACTACTGCCAACGCAGTTTATGCCTACCATTTCCCATTTGCCAAAGGAGAATTATCTATTGGGCTACAAATGGGCTTAATCAATTGGCGGTCTGATTGGAGTAGATTGAATTTTAAAGACCCACAAGCTGATGACCCTATTTATGCAAATACAAATCCTACCAGATTAGTACCTAATGTTGGGGCTGGCTTATATTATTATTCCACCAAATTCTATGCAGGCTTTTCCATTCCACATGTAATCGAAAATGACTTGAGAGATTATATCGAGCGAATTGATAAAAATAATAGCAGAAATGGAGATAAATTTTATCGACATTACTATTTTATGACGGGGGCAGCGATTGAGCTTTCTGGAAAAAGTCTTGTTTTTAAACCTTCTTTACTTATTAAAAATGTAGGATTTTTATCTGATTTCGCTGCCAACCAGCAAACCCTTTCTCAGGTAGGTGCGCCAACTGAATTTGATATTGATTTTTCTTTATTTTTCAATGAAGTATTCTGGATAGGCGTTTCTTATCGTTCTGCTTTTGAAGTAGCTTCATTTGGTGGAGACAGTTCTAATGATTCAGCGGATATTTGGTTTTCCTTTTATTTGAATAATGGTATGCGAATCGGAGCTGCCTACGATTTTACATTGACTAAACTTTCCAATAGCTCTAATGGTACTTTTGAGTTGATGGTGGGCTATGATTTAGATTATAAAGTACGGAAAGTGCATACGCCTAGATATTTTTAGTTTGGCTGCATTTTTCTTATTTTTGCATCATGTTAAAACATTTAGAAGCATTTTGGAAATCTCAAGGCATTGACCCAGACGAACACATTGGCAATATGTGGGGCTGGAAAGTCTCCTATATTGGACTGGGCGTATTAACTTTTTTAATTGCCCTTTATTTTTACAGAGCGACTTATCATCCACAAAATATAGTGCCCGAACCTACTCCTCAAACAGAAGAAGTAAGCAAACAATAATTTTATCCACCACTGACAGGAGGAATCAATGCGATTTCATCTTTTTCGCTCAGAATGTGTGTTTCATCACCATATTCCTCATTAACAGCTATCAATAAAGATTTTAATTCCTGCATTTTTGGATAATTTGCCTCTAATTGCTCCTTTAATTCCTTTACAGAACTACCTTCTGGCAATTCAAAATTAAGAATAGTTTTACCAACTATATCTTTAGTAATACCAAATGCCATGATTTCTAATACCATAATTTAAGTCGAGTTGCGAGTTACGGATTGCGAGTTTTATAAATACGGAATATTTAGTTGTAGTTGTATTTTTTTGTATAAACCTCCTTACCTATAACTTGGTTATTTAGTGAATTTGTCGTTACTTCTGTTAAAATATCTTAGATTTACTAGTCTTTTTTAATTTAAAAATTTGTAGCTAAAAATGAATACTTTAAGCTACTTACAATATGTTTTTAAAATGAAGCTAAAAGTAAATATACTTATTCTATTTCTCCCTTTTTTTTACCTGAATTGTTCTCCAGCCGAACAAAATAAAAATATAGAGCTACCTATTGTTAATATTAAGAATTCAACAAAAGAAAAAGAAGTAAAAGTAGGAGCAGCAAGAATAGCCGAATACTTTGATTTAATAAACAACAAGAATATTGCTTTAGTTGTCAATCAAACCTCTACCATAGGTGATACCCATTTGGCAGATACGCTACAACAATTAGGAATTACGATTAAAACTATTTTTGCTCCAGAACATGGTTTTCGAGGAAAAGCAGATGCAGGAGAAAAGGTAGTAGATGGAATAGACCTAAAAACAGGCATTCCCTTATTGTCCTTGTATGGGAAAAATAAAAAACCTAAACCAGCTCAATTAGCAGGCATTGATTTAGTTATATTTGATATTCAAGATGTCGGTGCGAGATTCTATACCTACATTTCCACTATGCATTATGTGATGGAAGCCTGCGCAGAAAATGGGGTAGAAGTGTTGGTGTTAGATAGACCGAATCCAAATGGGCATTATGTAGATGGACCAATTTTAGATTCAAATTACCAGTCTTTTGTAGGCATGCATCCAATTCCGATAGTACATGGTATGACGATTGCAGAATATGCTCAAATGGTCAATGAGGAAGGTTGGTTAAAAGAGGGGGTTAAATGTAAGTTGTCAACAATTGCCTGCGAAAATTATAACCATGAAACGGTTTATGAATTACCTATAAAACCCTCCCCAAATTTGCCAAATAATCGGTCTATTTACTTGTATCCCTCCTTATGTTTTTTTGAAGGAACGACGATTAGTGTAGGGCGAGGAACGAATACTCAATTTCAAGTTTATGGCCATTCCGATTTATCCATTGGGAATTATGAATTTACCCCTGAACCAATGGACGGGGCTAAATATCCTAAATTAGAAGGGGAAGTGTGTAAAGGATTTGATTTAACTAAAATGGATTTAACTAAAATAAGAAATGAAAAGGGATTAAACTTAGACTATTTAATCACAGCGTATCAAAACTATCCTAATAAAAAAGACTTCTTTTTGAAAAATTTGTTTTTTGATAAATTAGCAGGAGGAGCGGATTTGCGAAAGCAAATTATAGCTGGAAAAAGTTCGAGCGAAATTAAAGCTACTTGGCAAAGTGGATTGAATCAATTTAAAAAGACTAGAGCTAAGTATTTGTTGTATAATGGGGCATTAAAACAGTAGTTTTCTATTGGAAAACATGGTGGACATATTGATAAATAACTTGTTCTTTTTGAATAGTTGAATCAAAAAAATGCGCCAAGTAGGGAAGGACATTTTGTTGGGTTTTACGTTTTATACCCATCTTAATTCGATTGGCTTTAGCCTTATTCGTAGAGACATTTAAGGTGGGTTTGAATAAGGTTTCTTGAAAATCCTTGGAGGGAATAATAGCAAAATCATCTAATTTGAGTCGATAGATGTCAAATATAGCAGATAATAGACCATCGAGGGTATTATCGTATAAGAGGATTAAGTATCTTTTAGAAGTTGTTTGCATTATTTTGTACTACTGCAAAGATGGGAATTTTTATTTTTACTACAAATAGTTTTGTTATTTATTTTTAAATATAAATTATTGTAAAAAATGAACGATTATTTGTAAACTGATAATAAAAAGTTTTTTTTTGATAAAAATAGTCATTTATGAAAATCATTAATCCACTATACGATTACGCATTTAAGTATTTAAGGCAAAGTGGCAGAAATAATCAACCATTTATACCGCCTTTTTCCCTTCTAAGAAACTCAAAAAATGCGTCCATAATCCATTATGCAAGCATTTTTTGAATTCCTTAGAAGAAAAATTGACTGGTCTAACTGGCTA
>JBGCFJ010000370.1:0-2186 GCA_045106885.1 Saprospiraceae bacterium | reverse complement strand
AAACAATTCCTTTGAATTACCAATTACCCTAAATGATGCAGACTTTATCAGTCTTGACCAAAGTCTCCTATCAGTTCCACGAAATTCTGATGGCAGTTTGCCTGATATAGACTTTATGCGACCTGTACAAAGAGGGGTATTAGAAGATGCAGGAGTGGATATCGGATTTCCATTTTCGGGCAATGCCCCAGACCTTGGTGCTATTGAAATTGATTATACGACGAGCATTAAAACAGTCGAACAAATTATACCTAAAAAAATAACCTTGTCTCAGAATTACCCAAACCCCTTCAATACTCAGACAATTATACCTTATACCCTATCCGAACCGGGCTATATTCATTTGTCCATCCACAATATTCTTGGACAAAAAATCCATAGCCTGTTAGCAGGGCAATATCAGCATGCAGGAGACTTTTCCGTGTCTTGGAATGGAGCGCAGTACCTCGGTGGGTCTGCTGCCTCTGGCATTTATTTTTATCGCTTGTCTATTTCTAATTCTTCAGGTTCTCATACTGTTCAAAAGAAAATGATGTGCTTAAAATGATGCGGCTCTTATGCCCTTCTATTATGTATTTTACGCCTTAAATCTAAAAAGATGACTTATTTATTCCTACAACGTTTTGAACTGTCTTACTTTAATCTATTTGGGAAACTTAATGGTTTAAAAGTAGGCGGCCTTTTCCTACTATTTAGCTTATTTGGGCAGACGCCAATAGCCGCACAACCTCAGATGGAAGTGCTGGATAATGGCATAGTTGCAGTTCGTACAAGCAATAAAGAGGTCTTTATATCTTGGCGTATGCTAGGTACAGAGGATTCGACGGTCGCTTTTAATCTGTATCGAGGCGGTACTTTACTCAATGAATTGCCGATTACCAAGACTACTAATTTTATTGACGAAACGAACATAAACGGCAGTTATACGGTACGACCAGTTAAAAATGGCATGGAAGGTCCTGCTTTTGGCAGTACGGAGGTTTGGGAAACGCCCTATCAAACCCTTCATTTAAACCGCCCAAGCGGAGGCACTTCTTTGGATGGTATAGAGTATGAATATACACCAAATGATTGTAGCGTCGCTGATTTAGACGGAGATGGTCAATATGAAATTATTTTAAAATGGGACCCCACTAACAGCCAAGATAATTCGCGCCCTATGTACACGGGTAACGTATATATTGATGCCTACACTTTAACAGGCAAGCAACTTTGGCGAATTGACTTAGGAAAAAATATTAGAGCAGGTGCGCACTATACACAGTTTATGGTGTATGATTTAGATGGAGACGGAAAAGCAGAAATTGCTTGTAAAACAGCTGATGGAACTATTGACGGAGCGGGTACGGTCATTGGCGATAAAGAGGCAGATTATCGAAACAGTAATGGTTATATATTGGCTGGTCCTGAATTTCTAACTGTTTTTAATGGCGAAACAGGTGTCGCTATGGCAACGACTGATTATATCCCTGCTAGAGGAAATGTTTCGAGTTGGGGTGATAGTTATGGCAATCGAGTAGACCGTTTTTTAGCAGGCATTGCGTATTTAGATGGCAATCGACCTAGTTTACTGATGTGCAGAGGCTATTATACTAGAACCGTCATTGCTGCTTGGGATTGGCGAAATGGTAGCCTTAGCCAAAGATGGGTTTTCGATACCAATAACGATGGTTATGCTGCTTACGAAGGTCAAGGGGCACATAGTTTAACTATTGGAGATGTTGACGGAGATGGCAAAGATGAAATTACTTATGGCGCATCTGCCATTGATGATAATGGAGAAGGACTTTACTCAACAGGTATTGGACATGGAGATGCCCTGCATTTATCGGATATGGACCCTGACCGACCGGGCTTAGAAGTATTCATGGTACATGAAATCCCCGCAGAATATGGCCCGCATGGGGTAGAAATGAGAGATGCTGCAACTGGTGAGATTATCTGGAGTAAACCGGGCAATGGAGTAGATATAGGTAGAGGCGTAGCGATGATATCGACCCTACTTACAGCGGTTATGAGGCGTGGGGGTCTAGAGGAGGATTAAATTCTAGTAAAGGAGAACAGATTTCCGATGCTCGTCCACCCATGAACTTTGGCGTTTGGTGGGATGGTGATTTTATTAGAGAATTATTGGATGGTACGAAAGTGAGTAAATGGGATTATGTGAATATGCGGACGAATACCCT
>JBGCFJ010000037.1:0-2796 GCA_045106885.1 Saprospiraceae bacterium | reverse complement strand
CATTAATTTACTCTTATTGTTCGTTGGAATATTTATGGATATGACGCCAGCCGTCCTCATATTTACACCCATCTTTTTACCAGTAGTGACCAATTTGGGTATGGACCCAACTCATTTTGGTATCGTAATGGTTTTAAATTTATGTATCGGCTTATGTACCCCTCCCGTTGGGGCGGTGCTATTCGTAGGAGTCGGCGTAGCAGGAACAACAATCCAAAAAATAATTCGACCTTTATTGCCCTTGTTTATTGCGATGTTGGTGTCCTTAATGCTAGTAACTTATATTCCTGAGTTAAGTTTATGGCTACCTCGGATGTTTGGTTTTTAAAAAATTAGACAACATTTTCGTTACCACCAATTTTAATAGGTTGGTTCAAGCTAAAATTAAAACCAGCCAAATGAATTTAGCAGTTACTTTTGGGGTAGTTATACTTCAACTCCTACACAGTTGAAGTATACAGGAGTAGGAGGGGTAGCCAGCGAGTTATTCTCTGTCATGGAGAGTACTTTTCCAACTACCTTCCTCCAGACCAAACGTACGAATTTCTAGGCATTCGGCTTTCCAGTAATCCTTGATTCAACTTTCTTTTATCAGCCCATCTCAAAATATAGATAGCCTCATAGACTCCCTTTTTTACGCTATGTGCGAACAACCACCCCTTATTGCCCTCCCTAGCACCTGATAATCTAACGCTGATTATCTTGATTACTCTCTCATGATTTCATCTGAGGTTACATTGTTCTCCGAGCTTTGCACCCTGCGATCTATAGCAGCGCACATCGAAGTAGGGAACTATTAGTAACATAATTGAGCGACTTAGCTCGTCGCAATACCTTTTGGTAGCTATATTGATGTAGCCCCTTATAAGTCTATGCTCAAAAAAAAAATTAAGTATCGATGTTACATTTTTGAAAAAAATACTCTATATAAGTGTAAAGCTATTTTTGTTTACAAGAATAGCTAAGCAAAAGGCAAAATAAAAAGTATTTTATTGAACCAACTTTTAACAATCTGCCATAATCTATGCTAGAAAAAGAAGAAAAATTATTCAATGAAGTCTTTCTTCAATATAATACCTTACTTTTTAGTTTTGGTAAAAAAATAATTAGAGATGAGTCTATTATAGAAGAATGTATTCAAGAATTATTTCTATACATCTATCAGAAAGAAATTAAGTTATCGACCATAAAAAATGTAAAAGCCTATTTATTAACTTCATTTAGACGAAGGATTTTACTTAAAAAAAAAGTAGCGAAATTCGAAGAACTTTCGGCTATTCCTAGCGATTTGTACTTCGCAAAGGATGATTTCCTTTTAACAGATGAAAGGCAGCAACAAAGAAATAATAAGTTGATACAACTATTAAATGAACTCCCTTGGCGACAAAGAGAAGCAATCTATTTGAAATATTTCAATAATCTGTCAGCTAAAGAAGTTGCAGAAATTATGGGTATTCAACCTCAAGTTGTAGCTAATATGGTTTCCAAAGTAATAAAAAAATTGCGCTTTTCCTTTAAGCTTTTCCTTTTATGGTGCTGCTACTTTTTTATTTTTTAAAAATAAGTAACTTATTAGATGTTATATTTTTGAATGATTACACTCTATGTTATTGTAAAACGGTCTGACTTCTTAAAATCTTAAAGTAGAATTAAGAATTATTTGGAAAAATAAGTAACGTAAAACATAGATTCCTAAAGAATTAATAATGAACATTTTTGAATTAGAACTACTAGAAAAATGGCAAGCGGATCCAAGCTTTATCAACTGGTTAAATCAAGTTAATGAAGCTGACATTGCTAAGTGGGATGCTTATTTTAAGGCAAATCCTCAATATGTAGAATTGGCAGACATCGCCATCTTTTCTAAAGAACATTTTACGGCTAAACCATCGGAAATTAATAAGCAAAGAAGCCAGCTAGCCTTACAAGCCTTGCAGCATAGAATAGCGAAGGAATCAAAAAAACAAAAAACAGGAGTGCTGTCTTTAGCCTTGTCAAAAACTTGGCGCATAGCAGCAACATTCTTACTGCTGGTAAGTGTAGGACTTTGGGCTTACGGTACTTTTAATGCTGCGGAGGAGGTGATCGTTTGGACCACTCAAAAAGAGAAAAAAGATATTCTATTGAAAGATGGTACAGCCGTTATTCTTAACAAGAATTCTACCTTAAGTTATGTTGAAAATGATGTTAGAAATGTACAATTAGTTGGAGAAGCCTTTTTTACCGTAACTAAAAAGCCAATTGGCAATATTCCGTTTACGGTAACCACAGAAGATTTAGTAGTTCAAGTTTTAGGCACACAATTTAATGTCAATACAACTAAAGAACAAACAAGTGTTTATTTAGAGGAAGGAAAAATACAGTTAGCCTTAGGAGAAAATCAACAAGCCCCCCTATTAATGGAACCTGGTTACTTAGTACGCTATGCAAAAAATCAGAATAAGGTGCTTGAAAATAAAAAAGCCGATGCGCTTGAAAATACCGCATGGAAAGAGAAATTTATTTTATTTGAAGAATCAACCTTGAGTGAAATACTAGAAATAGTTACTAAGGTGTATGGTGTTAATTTTAAACAAGGAGCAAATATAAAAAGTGACCAAACCTATACGGGGGGTATTCCTGTAGGAGATTTGGATTTTACTATAAAAACTTTGAAGGAGCTAGTTAAATTAGATATTCAAAAAATAGAAGCTACCTATCTAATTGAAAATAGATAAGCACAAGGGCATGTACTTTTTTAAACAATTTAGGCTACTCACATTGATACTTGTTTTCTTTTGTATGGAAACAGGGGGC
>JBGCFJ010000369.1:0-3450 GCA_045106885.1 Saprospiraceae bacterium | reverse complement strand
ATCTGTAAAACCATAAACTGGCATAACAGGGCCAAAAATTTCTTCGGTCATCAAAGTAGAATTTTCCGAAACATTGGTCATCACTGTAGGCGCGATGAAATCTTGATTGTCATCAAATTTAGCACCCGCTTCTACCTTTGCACCTTTTGACACTGCATCTTCAATATAACCTTTGACTCTACGGAAATGGCGATTATTGACAATTCTAGCATAAGATTTTTCTTTAGAAGCATCTTCGGTATAGAATTTTTTGATGTTTTTCTTGACGGCCTCTAAGAATGCCTGTTTTTTACTTTCATGGACAAAAACGTAATCTGGCGCAATACAAACCTGTCCATTATTCAGGAACTTGCCCCAAGCAATTCGACGAGCTGCCATTTCCACACTTGCTGTTTCATCTACAATAGTCGGCGATTTGCCACCCAATTCTAAAGTAACAGAAGTCAGATTTTTAGCTGCTGCTGCCATCACTACTTTCCCAATGGAAGGCGCACCTGTAAAAAAGATATGATTGAAGGGCAATTGTAATAAAGCAGTAGAAGTACCGATTCCGCCTTCCACTAAAGCAACTTCTTCTTCCGAGAAAACCTCTTTTACAATTTTCTGCATGATAGTAGCAGCATGAGAAGTATGCTCCGAAGGCTTAATCATAACGGTATTTCCTGCGGCTACCGCAGAAACCAAAGGGCCTAAAGTTAAATTGATAGGAAAATTCCAAGGAGAAATAATTAAGACTACTCCTTTAGGTTCGTACTTTATGTGAGAGCTAGACCCTAAGATGGCTAAAGGGGTATCGACGTATTCATCACGCATCCAACTTCTTAAACTAGAACAAGCATGTTTAATTTCACTTATTACAGGATAAATATCCGTTAAATCTACTTCACTTGGATGTTTTCGATAATCGTTATATAAAGCCTCTTTTATTTGTGGACGGTAATTCATGACCGTCTTTTGTAGCTTTCTTAATTTTTTAATTCGTTGAGCAGCAGTAGTATTGCCTATTTTAAACTGACTTTTTTGTTGTACTGCAAAAAGCCGTTTTATCTCGTTGGTCTGCACTTCGACTTCCTTAGTCATTGTTAAAGGCGCACTCATGAAATTATGGTTTTATTGTTATGAAATGATGAAAAGCTAAAGGTAATAATTATTTTGAAAATTTATATTTAATTTTAACTAAATTATGAGATATTAGATTTTGGCAAAATTTTACTCATGGCATGTTCCGTAATAGCCCTAATTTCCTAACTTAGCCAATCGTTCCGCCGCTGCTGCCAAAGTCGTTTCTTTCTTAGCAAAACAAAGGCGAATTACCTTATCTCCTGGTGGTTTAGAATAGAATGGAGAAAGCGGAATAGCGGCGACGCCAATTTCTCTGGTTAAATATTTAGCAAAATCAGCATCATTCAGCTCACTTAATTCGGCATAATTAAATAACTGAAAGAAAGTGCCTTGAGATAATTTAGGAACTAAAGGGGTGTTTTTTAAACTATCGGTCAGAAAATCTCTTTTTTGTTCAAAAAACGCG
The DNA here is from genome assembly GCA_045106885.1 of Saprospiraceae bacterium. Taxonomy (GTDB): domain Bacteria; phylum Bacteroidota; class Bacteroidia; order Chitinophagales; family Saprospiraceae; genus JAFMDF01. The sequence continues at coordinate 1,922 of JBGCFJ010000369.1, read as the reverse complement.
GGTAGGGTCGTATAATTTTCTGGTGTTTGTAAATGTTCTGCTAAGGCATACTGCGTAAAAGAATTCACACAAAAGACATTCCATTGATGCACATTTTTAAACTCATCCATTAAGTATTTAGGCCCAACCGCATAGCCCATTTTCCAACCCGTACTATGAAAAGTTTTGCCAAAAGAAAAGACCGCTATACTTTGTTGATATAATTTAGGAAAACGGATAACACTTTGATGCGTTTGTTGGTCATAAATCAAATGTTCATACACTTCATCACTTAAAACGATAATCTCCTTATTGGCAACAATATTTTCTAAGGCTTCTAAATCCGCTTTATTAAGCACCGTTCCCGTTGGATTATGCGGCGTATTAATGATAATCATTCGGGTCTTTTCATTGACCATCGCCTCAATTTCATTCCAATCAATCGCATAATCAGGATAGACCATTTGATAGCCTCTTGGAATCCCCCCTGCAATTTGAATAGAAGGAATATAGGAATCATAAGCAGGTTCCAAAATAATGACCTCTTCTCCTGGATGGACAAAGGCGGTAATGGCAGTAAATAAAGCCTGTGTGGCACCCGCTGTAATACAAATCTCGTCTTGTGGACTCACTTTTTGCCCACAAGTCAGGTGTATTTTATCACTAATGGCTTGTCGCAAATCTAAAAGCCCAGGCATGGGACAATATTGATTTTTTTGCCCATTTAAATATTTTGCTACCAAATTTCGGAGACTTTCGTCACAGTCGAAATCAGGGAATCCTTGCCCAAGATTAATGGCATTATGTTTATTGGCTAAAGCAGACATGACGGTAAAAATAGTAATCTCTGACTTTGGTAACTTTGATTTTATTTGCATTTTTTTATCTGTACAGGTCGAACTTATTCGCCTATGAAAACTAATTAATTTCTCTATCTTTACTTAGTACTTGAGTCCATACCCAACTTCAAACAATAAATCGGGAGCATATTTTTCAATATCGGCAACAGTTTCATACCAAGGCATTGGCAATTTACCACTAATTTTTTTATTTCCCAAAAGGACTTCTGCAATCGCTTGTCCACCTTCCGAACCTGGTAAATAGGCCATGATACAACTTGTCCAATTAGCTAAGTCCTTTCTTAAATTAGCCAAATGCCGACCCGCTAAAAGTAGCGTAATAATAGGCTTATTCAACGATTGACTAAAAGCCATCGTTTCCTCGTTTTCTGAATGCCCAAGTGCGCCTGTGAGTTCAATATCTTCAGAATCACCTGCCATTTCTGCATAGGGTATTTCAGAAAGTACTTGCAGCACAATATCTGCCTTTTTTGCGGACTTTTTATCAGTAATAATGGTTAATTTTTTGGATGTGGTTAAATTTTGTAGTCCTTCTAAAATGGTAATGCCTTCCGTTATCTTTTTACCTTCATCAATTAGCCCATTCCAATCAATTGTCCAACCACCACATTGCAGCCCAATATTATTTGCGCCAGCACCTGTGACAAAAATAGTACTTCCTGCTTTTATGGGTAAAGTATTTGCTTCATTTTTTAGTAAGACCAATGATTTTTCGGCTAAATCTTGGGCAATTTTTTTGGCTGTTTTCGTTCTGTGTTGTAGCGTTTTTAGAGGATGATTCGTCATTGTTGGGTCTTCAAATAAACCCGAATCAAATTTTACCCTCAAAATTCTGGTTACGGCATCGTCAATTCTTGCTTGTGTAAGATGTCCATTTTCGACCCCTCTTTTTAAGGCATAAAAAGCGCCTTTCCATTTTTCGGGTTCCATCAGCATATCCACTCCAGCGTTGACACTTATCCAAACTTGTTCTTCATAATTGGCATTAGGAATTTCTTGAATCGCTTCCCAATCAGAAATAACAAATCCATTAAACCCTAATTCTCCTTTAAGTATTTCATTAATGTAAGCCCCGTTTTCATG
>JBGCFJ010000368.1:0-2917 GCA_045106885.1 Saprospiraceae bacterium | reverse complement strand
TACTTACGGATTGAGGAGAAGTAAAAGAACAGGGAATAATAATTGGCTTTACGGTGAAAAGTCTGGGATAGTAAAATCTAATGATTTAAAAGTAAGTAAGTAATAGAAATCTAAATCCGTGATGCGCTCATCAGTGATGCTTATTTTTTATCACGGATGAGTGCATCACGGATTTAAGTAGTAGCACTCAATAATTACAGGTAAGCTATTTTTTACTAACCCATAGAGACTGTTCAAATAACTGTGTTTAGGCAAAAAATCAGCATTAGAAATCAAGGCTTTACTGCTTTCTGCCACTGCTGACTGCCTACTGTCAACTCACACTTTTCACCATAATGCCTAATAATTAGAAAGGATAAGGAATTAGGGTCAAAACGCTTGGAGGTCTGACAGACACTCCAAGGTTTTTGCTGCCTGACCTTGAAGTGCCTATCAATATAGATTTATATTAATAATTAAACCAACGGTCCAGAATCAGCCGTCAACAATAATTCCTCCTTATTCGCTTCCAACACTTTAATAATAAAATCCATCAATTCGCCTATTTCCCAACCCAACATTTCTGCTCCTTTTCTACACTCTTCTCTATCTACCTTAGCAGCAAATTTTGGATTCTTAAATTTCTTTTTAACTGATTTGACTTTCATCCCTTCTATCTTAGTCGGTCGTATCAATGCAGCCGCAACAATAAAACCTGTCAATTCGTCCGCCGCCACAATGGCTTTATCTAAAACAGAATTTCTAGGGACATTCCATTTGGTGTAATGTCCTGCAATAGCATGGGCTAATTCTGCTTCGCCCATGTCATTCAAATGCTTGACAATTACATTCGGATGTTCTTCTGGATATTTTTCATAGTCTGCATCGTGTAATAAACCCGTCACCGCAAATTTATCGGCATCTTCGTCCAAGTGTTTGCCTAAGGCTTCCATTACTAATTCAACCGTTCTAGCATGGCGCAATAAAGAAGCACCTTCGGTATAACTCGCTAATATTTCTCTTGATTGTTCTCTTGTTATCATAATGTGTGCGTTTGTGAGCTAATGAGATGAATGAGGTAATGAGTTAATGAGTTAATGAGGTTATAAGTCAATAAGATTGATGAGGTAACCTCATTAACTCATTACCCCCTTTCACTCAAAACCGCTAAACTAATAAACTTTACCCAAAAATAAAAAGGGCTTACAGCAAAGCGAACTTTGACTATAAAACCCCTGTACATTTTTCAAGGCGCTATCTGCTGGAATTACACAGCAAAAAGGCTCGAAATAGTGAGAAAAACCCTTACGTAAGGATTGTTTTTTAACTAAAACGGTTTGCAGCTATTTTCAACAGCCTGCGTAAGGATGCTTTATTCTGCGTTCGCTTTCTTTTTTATTCGTGATTTGGGTTTTCCCATATTAATAAGTCATCAATTCTATCTATTCCCAAATTCATTTCTTGATTTATTTTAATTATTCGTTCAGATAATTTTTTTAATTCAACTTTAGCTTTTTCAACAGCAATTTTTAGTTCTCTTAAATCAATTTTTAGTTTTGTATTTGGTGGTGTTGGCTCAAAATGTTCGTCGTGTTCACCAACTGAAAAGTCAAAAACTACTTTATTAAAATCAAATTTATAATCTGGTGCAGGATGTCCTTCGTAATAAGAAAATTTCTTATTTGACAATCTATCCCAATAAATTATATCACTTAAATCACCACAGCATTGTGGAAAGTATTTATCTTCTCCATTTATTTTAAGTACGTATCCTCCAAACAAACAGCTTGCATGCTGTCTTTCATATTCTCCTTTTCTTAATTCTTGTGTGTGGTCAACTACAATTTTTTCAAGATTTTTGTCTGTAATATTTTTAGGTTCATAAAATGGTGAACCTTTCAAGTATGGTTTAAATTCATCTTCAAAACCTGCTTTGTCAAGAGACATCTCTCTGTAATTATACCAAATCTCTTGATTTTTCCAATAGGGATATTTTTCAGGTGCATCAAGTCCCTGATTATTATATCCGATTTCAATTACTGGTACGAGTTCTATTTTCATTTTTTTTAATAATACACAACTGAAATCAGGAATAAAATGAATTAATCGCCAAAATTTCCCGAATTCATCATTCATCGTTCATCATTCATCGTTCATCATTCATCTACCCTTTACTCAAATTCAAGGTTTTGCCAATACTTTTATCTGATTGACGAATAATTAAATAATAATCACCAGGGCCATTTTGCGCCAAATCAACGGTATCTTCAAAATCACCAGAAAATTTGCCTAAATCATAATTATAAATATTTCGCCCCTTTTCATTATAAATGTCTACCACTGTATTGCCAGAGCTGCTTAACTCAAATTTTAAATCAAATTGTCCTTTTTTAGTGTTTGGCACTAACTCCAAACCACTAACAGTCAAATTATTTCTAGTTGAAATAGATAAATCATATTGTTCCTTTAATTGTTCGATAGTTGAATTAGACAAATCGTTCAAACGGACCGTCATTCCTTCAACATTTCTAGATTCTGGTTGGTCATAGTCATCCTCCTCTTTATCATCGTGGTTCGTTCTAGTCCAAACTTCTACTTTGGTATTTTTACCTCCATCAGAATCGTATTGATAACTATAACTTGACTGACTATTCTTTTTGCTCCAATCCTTCGACTTATTTTGACTATTACTATAGCTAGCATTATACTTTGTATCTGCTAAGGATTTAATGGTACCACTATTATTTCTCGTTTCCCCTTTTCTTTCATAGGTCACCTTCATTTGATTGCCCACTTCCATCATATCAATGGCAGTGCCCATATCTGTCCAATCCAAAATAGGAAAGCCATTAATATGTGTAATTAAGTCGCCGTCTTCTAAGCCAATAGATTCGGCAGTAGAGTTGTCCACAATATTAACCCTTACCCCGAAAGTAGA
>JBGCFJ010000367.1:0-18875 GCA_045106885.1 Saprospiraceae bacterium | reverse complement strand
AAACCATTGACCGCAAAATATCGGTAAAAGCCTTAATTTTGGCAAAAAACAATGAACTTGACCCATTATAAAGAAAAAAAGCAATCGACAAGCAAAAAAAGATACCGCCATGATAAGGGAAGAGGGTGCATTATATGTGATGGCAAACTAGTAACGATATCAACAGATAACCGTGATTTAACAAACTTAGAAGAGAAAGTATCCTTATCGATATATGTGAGTAAATGTAGTAATCCAGAGTGTATAAATAGTAATAAGCGTTTAAAACCAGTATCGTACTTAAACCAAATAGTACCCTATTCAGGATATGGAGTGGATGTATATGGATTAATCGGTCAATTGCGGTTAAAAAATCGACATACGATACCAGAAATCCATCAACATATAAAAACGCACTATGAACACATAGAAATAGGAGAACGACATGTAGAAAATATAGTTAAGCATATAGAATTGTGTTTAGAACAAAGTGGCAAGAATGCTAGTCAATTAAGGGAATATTTTGGGGGTCTAAATCAGGAAGGATTAATACTAACAGTAGATGGATTAGAGCCTGAAAAAGGACACAGTATTTTGTATATAGTAAGAGAAGTAACAACAGGCAAGATATTAATGGCTCATTATGCTACCTATCAGGATGCGATTAATTTAAAAAAAGAGATACTACTTCCGTTGAAAGAGATAATAAAGGAGGCAAAGCTAAAGGTAGTGGGCTGGCAAGCAGACAAGGAATTAGCAATGGGTAAAGCGATACAAGAAGTGTTTGAAGGAGTCCCCTTTCAACATTGTCAATCTCATTTTTTGGCAGCGATGAAAAAACCTTTAACCGAGGCGGATACGATATTAGGAAAGCAAACAAAAAAAACTTTGGTAAGTTAGTTCCCTTAGAACGAAAGATAGATCAAGGTATAGAAAAAGGAAAGATTAATGAAAAAGAAGCGGAATGTTTACAGAATTTATGCCGAAGTATCCGTAATTGGTTATATATAAGTTTAAGTGATAAACATCGACTTAAAGGTATAGAATTATACGAAAGTATGAACCTAATACAACAAAATGTAAGTAAGATGCGAGCTTATAAAGACCATGAAATATTGAAAGAATTAGAAAATAAATTAGTAAATAGTACGCATGGATTACAAACTGATTATGAAGCTTTAAAACAGGGTCAAGGCATATTGAGAGAATTGACAGATTTGCTTTATGGGCAAAAAGATGAAAAGGGGAATAGATTGACTCAAACCTACAAAGAACAAGCTGATAGCCAAAGTATTAAACAGCAGGTAGAGACATTACTGAATAACCGTCACGAGCAATTTAAGTCCCATTCTACTGAAATGAGAGGTTATTTAAAGCATTTTAAAGATACACACCAGCGTTGGGCTACTAATTTATATACTTGTTATGATTTTCCAAAAATCCCCAATGACAATAATAGATTGGAATTATCCCATAGTCAAATGAAAAAGCAATATCGACGCATTACAGGCAAAAGCAGTACGGCGCAGTATTTACGAAATCATGGAGAACAAGCTGCTTATTTATTAGCTTATGCTCGAAGTAACAATTCTCAACAAGAATTAGAGGCTTTGATTAGGAATACGGATAATGAACAACTTCAAAAACAGAAAAAACGGCAACTTGTTAAAAGCAATAATCGAGGCAAAGCAATGGCAACTATGAAAAAATTAGTCAAAACTCTTAAATATGCCGTCCAACAATGGGAGGATAAGGATTGACTTTTGATTTAACCCTCATTTTGCGGTTAATGTCTGTGGTCTATCTCTAATCAATTCTTGAAAGATTTCAACTCTAGCATTTTCAAAATAGCGGTAATAGACCGTGTTATTAACGTGACCATTGGCGTCCATATCTCCCCATCTGACGGTACAATCTATTTGGAACGGATAATCTTCTAATTTCATATTTTGCGAGTTGCGAGTTGCGAATTACGGGTTGACAACTCGCAACCCGTAACTCGCAACTCGATTAAATATTCCCCATTTTGTGCAAAACAGGCAATTGTCCGCCATAAGCACGGGCAATATTTTCCTCGTTAAATACCGTTTCGGTATCTCCGTAGGCAATCATACGCTGATTGAGTAGAATAACTTTATCAAAATATTTTTTAACGGTTGATAAATCGTGGTGTACCACTAATAGCGTTTTTCCTTCTTGCGCTAAGCGTTTTAAAATTTGAATAATCTTTGCCTCCGTTGTCATGTCTACGCCTACAAATGGCTCATCTAAAAAATAAATATCTGATTCTTGGCATAAAGCTCGAGCGATAAAAACACGTTGTTGTTGTCCACCCGATAATTCGCCAATTTGACGGTCTTTAAAAGCAGTCATCCCAACTTCCTCTAAAGCCTGCATTGCTATTTCTTTATCTTCTTTGTTGAGTCGTTGAAATACTTTTTTATGTGGATACCGCCCCATCATAATAATATCAAAAACCGTAGCAGGAAACTGCCAATCTACATCATTTTTTTGAGGAACATAGACCACTTTTTTTCGCATCTTTTCAATGGGCTTCCCTTCTACTTTTACGGTACCACTATCCACTTCTAACAAATCCAAAATAGCTTTAAATAAAGTGGACTTTCCTGCACCATTTGGTCCAATGACACCATAAACCTTACCAGCTTCTATTTCTAAATAAATGTTGGTTAAAACTCTTTTACGGTCAAAAGAAACCGATAAACCTTTTACGGATATTGCAGACATTTTTTAGGAAGGTTGAATGGCTAAGAGGCGGAAAGGCAGAAAGGCGTGTATCAGGTGTAAACCTTTCCGCTTCTCTGCCACTTCGCCTTTCTGCCTTTTAATCAATATACTCTACTTTTCGCAAGAAACGAAATCCTACGCTTAATTCCACACTTACATTCACAATTCTTCTTTCGGCAACGCTAATTGTTTGTCCAGGGTCAAAAGGACTAGGGACATTACCGAGTGGTGGTTGTCTATATTGAAAAGAAACATCAGGGTTGATTGTTAAATCGACGATGGCACCAATCAGTTCTGTAAAAGGGAATTCTAAACCACCACCTACAGATACACCATAATTAAATTTTCGAACAAAAGGATCAACAGGATAAGCAATGCTTATTAATTGACCTGTTTGTAAATCTTCTAAGTTCGTACTTAAAGTGTAATCGCCTCGAATACCAAAAGAATAGAATTTTTTACCTGTAGCGCCGAAGTCTGATTTTTGTTTAGCACCTAACACAACGGATAAGTTTCTAAAAATAAATTCTGTCGTTGGTTGGTTAAAAATCTGACCATTATTGATAAATCGCTGATTTCTGATAGCACTTCCTTTTAAATGTAAACCTGCTTGACCATATAAAGCAAAGGAATTATCTTCTGGAACAGATTCAATAAACATGCTCCCTTGATATTTAAGCAAAGGGTCTTGTTGCAGGCTTTCCCATTTTTGTATGCCTACTAATAAGCCACCTTTGACGCCCCAAGCAAAAGTTTGAGCAGTCAAAGAAAAAATGCTACAAGAAAAAGTCAATAAAAGTAGTAATCGTTTTGTCATAGGAATAAGGATTAAAGGATTGAAGAATAAGTAAGTATTAGGATAAAATACAACGATACTTAATGTTGCTGGTTGCCAGTTGCCAGTTAAGCAAATAACTACTAAGTATTGACTAATTCTACCTAATTACTTACAAACAATATTAAACAACTTACCAACATTATTCAACTCGAAGCCTTGTTCCTGTTGAAATAATATTATTTTTTAAGTCATTCAACGCTTTTATAGCCTCAACAGTTGTGCCGTATTTTTGAGAAATGCGCCATAACGTTTCTCCTTTAAGAACAGTGTGGTATTTTCTTGTTTCAATATTGGTTGGCTTATCAATTATTGATGTTGAGTCTTTTTCCTTTGGCGTTCTAATTTCTGGTTCAATTGGTGTAGCGGTTGAGTCTTTTTCTTTTGCTGTTATAATTGGTGTAAAATCTTCTTTTTCTTCTTCCATTTCCACTTGTGTTTCCTCTTTGGCTTCTATTAAGACAGGTTTTGGTGGAGTGATTACTTTTCCATTGCTCAACTTAGGTCTTTTTTTAGCTTTGCCTCTAATCGTAATAGCTGCACCTATAGCAGGCTGTGTGCCCTTAGACATTTTATTTTTTTTATACAATCTCTCTAAGCATAACCCATACGTTTGAGAAATGTCATACATGGATTCCATTTCTTTGACTATATGAATTTTTTGTTTACCTCTAAAATTTTTTCTTTTTTCTTGTATAAAAACTTTGGCATCTACCGCTAATGGTTTGTTGGCTAAATCAATCTCTTCATTATACTTCAAGATTCGCTTGATAGCCGTTTTAGTTCTTTGCGCAATCATTGCAGGCGTTTCGCCTATTTTAGCAAAGGTCATTTTGGCATCATTGATATAAAAAATGTCGGTCGGTAAGGTCGGTTTATTCTTGGCTTTAGCGACCTCATCGCCTGAAGACATCCTATCGTATTCGTGCAATTTATATGCTTCAATAATTCGAATCAATTTTTTCTCATAGGTTTTACTAGTGGCATACCCCGCTTTTTTCAAGCCTTTTGCCCACTTTTTATAATCGGTCCTTTTTAATCGAAATAAAAAATCATATCGACTATTATCTAATAAAAAATCAGAATGAGCGATATAAGACCGTCTAGTATTTCTATAACTTCTAAAGCAAGATTTTACAAGTTTACCTTTTTTATAATCATCGTCTTTTAGGTAATACGTTTTACCGTTCCAACGACTCCCACATTTAATCCCAAAGTGATTATTGGCTTTTCTAGCCAAGGTACTTCTGCCTGCATTCGATTCTAAGATGCCTTGCGCCAATTTGATACTAGCGGGGACGCCCGTTCGCTCCATTTCACTAATCGCAAGGTCTTGGTATTGGTCAATATACGCCTCAATATTCTTATCTCCTGCCAATAAACTTGTCGCTGAAAAAAGGAGTAAACAAATAATATTTCTAATGATATGCATCTTATTTGATTTTAGCACCGCAAAATAAACAATTTCTACTAGCGTTTTTCTAATTTTGTTCATTCTCTCTTAGTTTAATGAGTAAATGGAAAAATGAATAAATGAGTATATAAACCATAATTATTGGATAAAACCATCCATTTTCATGATTAAATATGCTGTGTTTAAATACTTTTTTACTTGTGAATTAAGCATCAATTATACGCTATCCTATAAAAAATATTTTCCTAAAATGTAAAAATGAATAAGCGATTGAATATTGACAAAATTTGGTGTAAAACTGTTAATTCTTAGTGTTTTGCCCATATTTATTCATTTTATCATCTTGTCATTTACTCATTTTTAACCATTTTAAAAATAGTATGGGTATAGTAGATCAATTACAATGAGTTATTCTAAAAAGTAACTCCTAATCCAAACGCAAAAACCTTCTTAAAAATGTCTAAATTAGGTGTTAATACATTATTAATGTTTTGCTTATTATGCTTTGCTTGCAAAGAAACAAGTAACACACCAGCGGAAACCCCCAAAGAAATAGAAATAATACCCAAAGTAGTTGAAGTAGAAAAACCAACTAGCATTGAAATATATGTTTGGGTCGATAAATTAAGACTTAGGGCAGAACCGACAACTCAAAGCGAAATGGTCGCTACCTTAAAAGAAGGCGATGCTTTAACCTTTTTAAATGAACGTTCTGACTTTACAGAAAAAATAAGTCTTCGAGGTACTTTATTTGACGAGCCTTGGTTAAAAATTTCTACTAAAACTGGGCAAGAAGGTTGGGTTTATGGAGGTGGCGTAAAGTTTTACAAAATTGGCGTAGACGAAGCACCAACACCTTATGATGACTGCTTTAAATTGCAGAAAAATCGAAAAATGACCCAAGCTAATAAATGCATCGACCGAACACATTTTAGAGAATTGAGAAAAGAAAGTTCCTTAGTAAAAGAAACAAGTAACGGTCTTACTTTTAGATTATTAAGTGGAGATAAATTTATTTTAAATAATGTTGGCTTAGATTCTGTTTATCAATTCAGGTATTACCTAAAAGAAATGGCAACTTTTGTCGTACATGGCCAATATGGCACCCAAGAAGGTTATTTATTAATCAATGATAAAACTGGACAAATTACCCGAACTAAAGGCTACCCTAAAGCATCCATAGATGGAGAACATATTGCTTGCTTAAATCCAGATTGGGGTGATAAAGGCAATTTTAGAGGCATTCAATTATTCGGCTACGTTGGTAATGAATTGGTTATTATTCTGGAAGAAGCCTTGGCAGACTATCGACCTGTCCTACCTAAATGGGTCGATGAAAAAACTTTACAATTTACCCTTTTGGAAGTAGCGGATAAACGAAATAGAAAATCTATTTACGGGCAATTGGTTCGGAATGAGAAAGGAGAGTGGGAATTGGAGTTGTAAGAGACGATTAACGGTACATGGCTGATGGTAAAATTGGTTTACAAGTTCTCCATCCGCTAATCACTCCTAAAATCAATATTTTAATTTGAGGTTAGTCACACCCTAGGTTATTATATTTCACCCCTTTGGGGTTTTCAACAGATAATTTACAGTTCCTTATTTTTTAAACAACTTCTCCTAAAAAGAAAAATCCGTTGTCTTCATTTATCCGTTGGCAACAAAATAAGCCAACAGTTTATTCAGGTGAAGATGAATTAAGACAACGAATTTCTAATAAATAAAATGATAAAATAAACGAATAGGACTAAATAAAACGAAATGCTAAAGATTTGGCATTAAATTACTGGTAGTAATACAATTAATGGCAAATAATCCGTTTTTAAGGTATACAAACCACAAAATGGCAACTTCCAACTTTAGAACCCCACTTAGAGAAATTTAAAATTATAAATTCAAAATCTAAAAGTGCTGCCAATCAGCAAATCAAAATTTTAGATTTAGGCATTTATTTTTTAGTTTTTCTTATTAGTATTCATTGACCAGTAAATCAATTGAATGAAGGTTTTCTATTCGTTTTTCCTAGGTATATTTTTTTCAATTTCCTTAAGTGGTCAACAAGCACCAGTTAAAGAAATGACGAATATTGTGCCCAATCCAAGTTTTGAACGATATTCAGGTATTCCTTTAGGATGGTTCTATAAGGGCAAACACTTTACGGATGTCATGAAATATTGGAATGCCCCAACAGGCGCTTCTCCTGATATTTTTGGTCCTAAAGTTCGGATTCCTAAACATTGGGCAGAAAAAGGATTTGGCAAACAGCCACCTCGGACAGGTAATTCCATGGTAGGTTTAACAATTTATGGTTGTGAAGATGGCAAGCCTCACTGTCGGGAATATATTCAAATCCAATTAAAAGAACCTTTGGTCGTTGGGCAAAACTATTATTTTGAATTCTGGGTCAATCGCTTACCTCGTTCTTTAAAAGTTAATAATTTGGGTGGTTATTTTTCTGTCACCCCAACTCAAGCAATTACGGATGTCCTTATAGAAACGACGCCACAAGTCAATGCGGCCGAAATTATCAATACTCCACTAAGTGGTTGGGTGCGCATCAAAGGGCGATTTCAAGCAACTGAAGAATTTAATTACCTAACCATTGGTAATTTTTTCACAGATGAAGCGACCAAAATGGAAACGCATAACCGAGACCCACTCACTTATGCCTATTATTATATCGACGATGTTTTATTAAGAAAAGAAGAACCCTTTTTAGACGTTCCCGTCAAAGCGGATGATTTAACTAAGATTCCATTGGAAGCAGGCAAAATAGTAACCTTGAAAAATATCTTTTTTGAAACCGATAAATATGAATTATTACCTCGCTCTTTTATTGAATTAAATAAACTACTAAAATTGATGCAAGAGAACCGTAATATGGTCATCGAAATTAGAGGACATACAGACATTCGAGGTAAAGCTACTTATAATAAATACTTATCTAGAAAACGGGCAAAGGCAGTTGTTTTATTTTTGATTAATCACGGTATCAATCCCGCCCGTATGCAATACAAAGGTTTTGGGAGTGAATTGCCTATTGCGGAGAATAGTACGGTGGATGGGATGCAATTGAATCGTCGAGTGGAGTTTAAGATTTTGAGTAATGATTGGAATTAGAGGTAACTTAATTTGTAGCTTAGACGGCTGGTCTGAGTAGGCGTGCAGGGCTACTCTGACCAGCCGTCTAAGCTACTTGAGTTATTTCACCAATTGCTTAATCGCCTTCTCCGCCTTCCCAAATTTAAACCCCTTCCAAACCTGCTTCATCTTCCCTTGAATCTCGGCATTACAAAGATTCCCTAAACTTCCTTCATGCGTATGCTGCACATCCAAATCAGGCGTAAAATTACCGCTATCAATATCTTTACCGACAATTTTATAAGCATCTCTAAAAGGCACACCACTCAACACTAAATTATTCACCGTTTCTACACTAAATAAATATTTATACTTATCATCCGCTACAATCCCTTCTTTGATGGACATATTTTGTAGCATATAAGTCGCTATTTCCAAGCAACTTTTTAAGTCTTGAATGGCAGGGAATAAGGATTCTTTTAATAATTGAAAATCTCGATGATAACCAGCAGGGAGATTATTAATAGTCATGCTAATTTCTGTCGGCAAACTCTGTAGTTTATTACATTTTGCCCGAATCAATTCAAAAACATCAGGATTCTTTTTATGCGGCATAATACTAGAACCCGTCGTTAGTTCATCGGGGAAACTAATAAAACTATAATTTTGATTACAATACATACAAGCATCCATCGCAAATTTGCCTAACGTACTAGCAATTGCAGCCAAGGCAAAACTCAAAAATAATTCCGATTTTCCTCTCCCCATTTGTGCATGCACCACATTATAATTCAAATTCTCAAAACCCAATAATTCGGTGGTCATCGTTCGGTTCAAAGGAAAAGAAGACCCGTATCCTGCCGCAGAACCCAATGGATTTTGATTGACAATTTTATAAACTGATTGCAATAAAGTCATATCATCCACCAAAGACTCCGCATAAGCTCCAAACCAAAGACCAAAAGAAGAAACCATCGCTACCTGCAAATGCGTATAGCCAGGCATTAAAGTTGCCTTATGCTTATCACTTAATTTCAGATAAGTCTCAAATAAATCTTTTGTCGTCTCTGCTAATTCCTTAATTTCTGCTCGAAAAAACAAGCGTAAATCTACTAAGACCTGGTCATTTCTAGACCGTCCACTATGAATTTTTTTACCAATATCCCCCAAGGCTTTGGTCAATAATAATTCTACTTGGGAATGCACATCTTCTATCCCATCCTCTATAATAAAATCGCCCTTAGCTGCTTTTTTATAGAGTTTCTTCAGTTCTACTTGTAATTGACTCAGCTCCTCTTTTTCTAACAAATTAATGCTTTCCAACATTTCAATATGCGCTAACGAACCAAGTATGTCATATTTTGCCAACCACAAATCTAGTTCACGGTCTTTGCCTACAGTGAAGTTTTCAATTTGCTGATTGATTTGCGTATCCTTTTGCCAAAGTTTCATATTGTTGAGGTTGGTGATTTTTAAAAGACATAAGCGTTTTTTTGACGCTGATTCCGCTGATTTTTATGATTTTTTAAGTTTGACAAGATTTATCCAAAATCTTGTTTTTATTAGGAAGGGCAAAAGTAGAGGGTGTTACCTAAATAAAAAAGGAAGTCCTATGAAAGAACTTCCTTTTTTAGGTTGATTAAACCATTTTTATCAGAGAATTATTTACCATTTAGTCATTTAAGTACCTACTATTAAATAATCGTCACTTTTGATTCAGGCTATTTTTTCGCTAGACGAGGCAAAAAATCTTTGCATAGCCCCGCTACGGAAATATTTTTTAACGAAGTATAGTGGAAAAAGAGCCCATCATAAAGTGTCGAGTATTTGGTTGTAGGTACTTAAGTTCATTTAGTCCTCTTTCTAAATGAACTTAAATGACTAAATGGTTAAATGAAAAATTGTCGCTTTTTAAGAAATCACACTTACTGCAAAGTAATCGACCCATTCATTCGATTAAAATAAACAGGCGTCCCATCTGCTTTCATTACTTCTGTAACAATTGGTTTGCCAGATAAACGGATTTTAGATTTTGCGGCACTTTCGCCAACCACTCTAAAAACAACTTGATATAAATTTGTACCATTTGGCAAATTCACTCCTTGTACAGATTGGTCATACCAAGCCAATAATAAATTACCGTCCTTTACCTCCTTCGTTCCAAAGTTTTCATTGCTTAAATCTTTTAATTGGAAATTTTGGATTTTTTGAAATTGTAAAACAGCAGGGTCAAAATTCATGCTATATTGCATGGAAACAATTTTGTTAAAATCACTGACACTCACATCCACAAAAATCAAATCTCCTTTTCTCCCTATTTCATTCGATACTCCGATAGCAAATGCTGGTTGCGAACCAACACTTCCACAAGCTACTTTTAAAGAATAGTCCCCAGATTTATTAATTTTTGCATTGCTTTTGGAAAACCGCTTGGCTTCTCCCTGTAAATTTGGGCTTGTATATACTTTTACATCACAACCAACAGGTACTCTTAAACCTGCTAATGTACTCAATCCTCTTTTTTGCAATTGGCTATAGACATATTTGCCAGGTTTTAATTCGACGCCTTGTCCATTATGACCTGTTGGTCCATAAGCTTTGACTTGTGCTTGCATCTTGGTAGAAAAGAAAAATAGAACAGCTAATGAAAGGGTAAATTTTAAAAATTTCATTGGATTATTTTTGTATGCGAGTTACGAGTTGCGGGTTGCGAGTTAGATACAATTCTATTCAAATATTAGTAAATCGGCTTAATATTGGGGAGAGTGACTAGCTTTATTTGAATTTCATTACTTATTCAACTCGTTTCAACTTAAACTCGAATAATTCGTAATTTGAATAAATATACCAATAAGATAACGCTTTTTTTAACTAAAAAGATACACTTGGATTTGTTAAGCTTATTTTAAAGTGAGACTGTTGACAGTTTTCCAGCTGCGGGTTGCCAGTTGCGAGTTATGGATAACTGGTAACCCACAACTGGCAACTGTTTATATATTATCTCCGCGTAGCTTTCTAAATCGCTTCCGTGCTTCCACAGCAAAAGTACTATTGGAAAAATCTATAAATATTTTTTCATACAAGTCTTTCGCTTTGTCAACATTATTGAGTTGATTTTCTTGCAAATCGGCCAATTCAAATAACGCATTATCTGCTCTAATTTCTTCTGCGTGGTCTTCGATAATTGTCTCATACATAGCAACTGTTTCGTCCCAGTTTTTTTGCTTTTTATAAATTTGTGCTTTCATGTATAACACATCATCTTGCAACGAATGCTCTGGAAATTGAGCGATTAGAGAATCCAATTTAACAAAAGCTTCATCAAAGCGATTCTGAAAAACTAGTAAATCTGCTTCTGAATATAACTTTAAAGAAGTTTCAGTAGAATCTAAGCCTAAATTATCGGTAATAAAAACAGCTAAATCTAAAGCATCGTTGGCAATCAATTTAGAGGTAGACCTTTTTAATACCTTAAATTGAGTTTGCGCCCATTGGAAATCGCCTGCATAATAAGACAAGCGAGCATTTCTAAAACGAGCTTCATGTCCTAAAATATCATCTTTAAACGCTTTGTCTACTTGGGAATACAATAAAGTTGCTTCCCAAATTTCACCTTGCATTAAATAAAAATCAGCTAATTTGATTTTACCTTCCGCTTGGGTAGCTGGATTGATGCCAGGAAATTTAATTAATTGGTCTAATATAGCAATTGCTTTATCTAAATCATTTAAATAAAAAGCTTCTAAATCGGCTAACTCAACAAGGATGTTTGCGGTCGTTTTATTTCGTCCAAATTCATCTAAGAAGGTATTGTATTCTGTTTCCAATGCCTGCAAATCTTCTACAGAATAATCATAGCCACCCACGATTAACTTTCTTTTACAAGCCAAAGATTCTTGTTGGGCTGGAATATAGTAACTAGAAGTTATCCCCTTTTCAGCGACGATATAATCAAAGGCTTTAATAGCGGTATCAAAATCTTTACCATTGGCAGCAATAGTCGCTAGTTGGTAAATTCTTGACCCATTTTCTTTATTTTGTCTATCTAAAGCTCTCACTTGCCGAAAGGCATTTTTATAATCTTTTCGTTGAATAAATACCCAACTTAGTAATTCTGGATAAATTGGAATGTCTCTGTTGTCTTGAATACGTTCATATAATTGTGCTTGTAAATCAAGGAAATCTTCTTCTAATAAATAGCGTTGAAACAAGGTTTTGACAGAAGCCATTCTGGAAGGGTTCGCCTCCACACTATTCAGATAATATTCAATCATCTTCTTATTATTCCCTTGTCGTCGATATAAATCTGCCAAATTATAGGCAAAAACTTGTTGGTCTTTCAATAATTCCGACCCCGTTTCGTAAGCTTCAGTGGCTAATTTATATTTGGTTAATCGAACAAAAGCATTGGCTAATTTGGTGATAATGAAACGGTCAGCAGATAGTTTTTTAATAGCGTTTCTATATTGCTTATTCGCTTCTTCCTCTTGATTTTGTCGCTCGTATAAATTTCCATAAGTCACATATAATTGAACTTGTTCAGGGCGTTTTTTCAATTGCTTTTTAATCGCTTGTTCACAATCCTCATATTCCTCCAAACTAATTAAACATTCGACATATCGTTCAAAATAATAATCATTATAATTTTGTTCTTCGTATAATCTTTGATACAAAGAAGCCGCTTTGGCATATTCTCCATTCTGGTAATATTGCTGCGCCAAGCGAGATTGTTGAGCGCCTAAAAAAGTAGATGCCAATAAAAATAAGATAAGCAGTAATTTGTATCGCATGATTTTATTTTTCTTCATATAGGAGCTTTAGTTCTCCAAAAAGTTTTGCAGGGAACTGAAGTTCCCTTATACTCAAAGCAAACCTTACACCACTTTGGTAAATGTATATAAAAAACGCTCTAAAAACTAGAAAGTTGCCCAACCATAAAATACAACAGCAGTCCTTTGGTTAAAAAGACTGCTGTATCGAAAAATAAAATCCGCTTATTTAACTGGTAGCACAGCCTTCAGGCTGTCCTGTTCCAAGGTCTTTAGACCTTGATATGTTGTTTTATTCTTAGACATGCTCTTAATCGCAATTATGCAGCGGCCTAAAGACCGCTGAACAGAACAGACTAAAGTCTGTGCTACCCGTTTATTGCAACCGAAACTTGACAGGTAAATTAAATCGAACTCTAACTGGTCGAGCATTTTGCTTACCTGGTGTCCAATTTTCGTCCATTTTATTCATTAATTGGACCACTCTTAAAGCTTCCTTTCCTAATCCACCGCCAGGGTCTTTTACAATTTCTAAATTCGTCAAACTTCCATCTTTTTCTACTATAAATCGAATGACTGCTATACCCGAAATTCCATTTTCTCTAGCCAAGGCTGGATAATTTAATTTGCTTGATAAAAAAGTTAGCAAAGCTTTATTGGAACAAGCATCCTTAGCTTTTTTATCTCCTGCTACACAACCAGGAAAACGAGGCATCTGTTCGGCAAACATGATGGGGGTATTATCTTCTACCACAGGCGGCGGTGGTAAAGTTGGTTTTTCTGGCACTTTTACTACGGGTGCTGGAGGTGGTGCAATAACTTCCTCTTCTTCGTCTAAACTACCATCAACAAATTCTGGTTCTTCCTCTTTCAATTCAATCTTTCGTCCATCCAAATCTTGAATAATAGCAAAGTACCCAAATTCAGCAAAAGTAGGGGCTTTGAGAATTTTTATATTGGCTTTCTCTAAAGTAGGTATTAGGGCATCTAGTTTTTCTACCTCCAATCCTAATCTAAGAGTATGGTCAGCTTGTGCTTGATTTTTTAGTAGTGGATATATTTCAAAAATAGTTCCTTCCAAATCAGCAGAATAATGAAAAGGCCCTTTTCCATGTCTGTGATATTGAAATTGAATGCCTAATTTTTGATAGAAATTGGCGAGTAATTCAATGTCTTTAGTCCTAACGACAATTAGCTTAATTTTCATGCTGTTTCGTTAATTGATAAGCCGACATCAATACTTGTTCTTGCATTTTTTCTTCCACATTATTCAATAAAACCCATTGTTTTCCTAAAGCGGTAATATCTACATCGCCATCTAAAGTTTGTCCTTTTCTTAAACTATCCTCATTTTCAAGACTTAATTTTTCAAAATCTGGTTTGACCAAAAACGTAAATTGACCACGATGAATGGCAAATATTTCTCCATTTTTTTCATTCACTAGGGCATTTAAATTACCCAAAACATACTTTGTTTTTTTAGATAATTTTTTTCCAAGTCTGCCTAATAAATGCACGCCTCCTGTATCTTTACTATTGCGTTGCCAGATAGTTAATTTGACTTTTGTGGGTTTTATTTTAAAAAAGGAAAAAATGGATTCATTCGCTTTATTAGCAATGACTTTATTGTTTAATTCATCCGAACGATTAGCAGCAGTCCCATTCTTTTTATTGAATTTTTCCATCGTAAATTTCAAACCAATCGTCCCAAAAGCTTTAACAGTTTCTGCGGCTGTTTTGACAATTGTTGGTAAGGTTTCTCTTTCTTTGGCAGTCCATTTTCCTAAAACAAAATTGGCTTGCTGTCCTTTGTGATAATCGTTTCCAATGCCAAGCCGAAGTCTCGCATAATTCTGATTACCCAAGGCACGATTAATGTCTTTTAGGCCATTATGACCACCATCACTCCCCTTTCCCTTGATGCGTTGTTTGTTATAAGGTAGGTTCAAATCATCCAAAATAATTAAGACATTTGATTGTTGGACTTGCTGTTTTTGCATCCAATAGTTTACCGCTTTCCCGCTTAAATTCATAAACGTGGAAGGCTTTAGCAAAACAAAAGTTCGACCCTTATGCTTAAACTCTGCGACATCTCCTAAAGTCGCATTTTTATATGTTAAGTTAAATTCTTTTGCTAAATAATCTATTACATCAAAGCCTATGTTATGACGAGTATCATCATAATCATAGCCCATATTGCCTAAACCTACAATCAAATACTTCATTGGGTCGGGTTCTATTTCTTTAAAAAAATGATTAAGTTTATTTTTAAACCAGTTTAACACGGTAAAAAGTTTCGTTTACTGTATATTGCAAAAGTAACATAGCTCTTTGAGCTGTGCAACTGTAATTACCACGCCACACAGTTCAGAGAGCTGTGTTACTAAACAAACAAAGATGAAAAGAAGACAGTTTTCCAAAATAATACCAAGTGTTGCATTAGGCGGTACTTTTCTAGCCAATCAATCAACCTTCGGTAGAAAGAAAAAGACCATTAAACCTAAGCGACTCAAAAAAGGCGATACCATCGGCTTAATTACTCCAGTTAAATTTAATTTATTAAAAAAATAATAAAAATATGTCTCGTTTTCAGAACGAGTATTCATTCCGCTTAATAACTGACGAAAATTATAAAAACCTTGATTAGTAATGAATAGGTACTACCTGTTTTATCACTAAAACCTAGTCGAAAAAATATTCGGAAATACATTGAATCTTTTTACGACGATATAGCGGATGTGGTGGTGAGTATGATGTAAAGACGGTACACGGTTGACGGTAAAAGGGTGCATGGTATGTGCATGGTATATACTTAAACGTAACTTTTTACCGTCAACCCTTTGTTCACTCCATAATCTGTAATTTCGCAAACTTCAACATCAATCGACGTTTGGGGTTATCAATTTGCGGGAAATTAATCGTCGCTACTCTTTTATCATTCCGTCCATCTACTTGTTCTACGACTCCTTCTCCAAATTTCAAATGCAATACTTTTTGTCCTTCTTTAATCGCACTACTTGGACTTGGTTTAAAATCCGCTACATTGATGGATAATTTTGCTTGGGTTCTAGCTTGCTTAAAGTTGCCTGATACGCCAGAACGCTGGGTACGTACCGCTGTTCCAGTGGTAGGTTTTGATAAACTAAAACCACTATCCAGATGTTCTAGTGGAATTTCATTCAAAAATCGACTTGGCGAATTATTACTATGTTTACCATGTCGGTAACGACTATTCGCAAAAGATAAAGTCAACATTTCTTCTGCCCGAGTAATCGCTACATAAAATAAACGACGCTCTTCTTCAATGCCTTGAATGGTTTTCATAGACATAAAAGAAGGAAATAGATTTTCTTCTAAACCAACTACAAAAACAGATTTAAACTCTAATCCTTTAGCTGAGTGCGTGGACATCAACGTAACGTGATTGCCATTGTCTTCTTCATCTTGATTGGTATGTAAGGCAATATTTTGAATATAACTGGCTAAAGATTTATCATTTGTCAATTCCACGCCTTCTTCTACTTCATCATTTTCTACAAATTCTTTGATACCATCCAATAGAGAGGTTACGTTTTCTAAACGACTTAGACCTTCCACGGAAGTATCTGCTTTTAAGGTGGCTATTAAGCCCGATTGTCTAGCAGCATAAGCCGCTAAATCATAGGCATCGACTGTTTTTGCTCGCTGGATAAATGCCCCAATCATCGCCTTAAAGCCCTTTAGTTTTTTCATTGTCCCAGCAGGCAATTCCACATGATCTATCGCTTCCCACATATTCACGTCATTCTCTCCAGCTTTGGCACTCACTTTTGCAATTGTGGTATTGCCTATTCCTCTTTTTGGATAATTAATGACTCGTTTTAAAGCTTCTTCATCTTTCGGATTAACCGCTAATCGTAAATAGCCAATTAAATCTTTGATTTCTTTTCTTTGATAGAAAGAAGTGCCGCCAAATACTTTGTAAGGAATATTATAGCGTCTTAAATATTCTTCAAAAATTCTAGACTGCGCATTTGTTCGATACAAGATAGCAATATCACTATTGCTTAAATGTTTCCTCGTTTTTTGCTCAATAATGGCATCCGCAATCCGCTTCCCTTCTTCTGCATCAGATACTGCCTTGATAACTCGTATTTTTGTACCATCTCCCTTATGTGACCAAATCTTTTTCTTAATCTGTTTTTTATTAAAGCCAATAACCGCATTTGCTGCTTGGACAATATGGGTAGTCGACCGATAATTTTGTTCTAATTTAAAGGTTTTAAGCCCCTTATAATCCTTTTCAAAGTCCAAAATATTATCTACCGTTGCCCCTCTAAAAGCATAGATACTTTGTGCATCATCTCCTACTACACAAATGTTATTTCCACTCCCTTCATACTTACATAGTTTTTTGATAATCGCATATTGTAAATAGTTGGTATCCTGAAACTCATCTACTAATAAATATTTAAATTTCTTGCGATATTTATCTAGAACGTCATCTGGATTTTTATGTAGTAAATAATATAATTGGAATAATAAATCATCAAAATCCATCGCTCCTGCCCGCTTACAACGTGCCATGTATTTTGTATAAATTTCATGGATTCGAGGTCGCTTATTCACACTGTCTTGCATGATTAACTCCTTCATTTGCCCATATAATTTAGGCGGAATCAAACTACTTTTTGCAGAAGAAATTCGAGATGCTATGGCATTTACATTATATCTATCTCTATTTAGGTTCAATTCTTTAATCAAAGAACTAATGACACTTTTAGAATCCTGCGTATCGTAAATCGTAAAATTAGAGGGGTATCCAATTTTTTCTGCTTCTACTCGTAAGATACGGGCAAAAATAGAGTGAAAAGTCCCTGCCCAAACATTATTTGCTCGACTGCCGACTACTTTGGCAATCCGTTCTTTCATTTCTTTAGCCGACTTATTGGTAAAGGTTAAGGCCAAAATCTCCCAAGGCGGTACGCCACTCTCAATAATATTCGCAATACGGTAAGTTAATACTCTGGTCTTACCCGACCCTGGTCCTGCAACCACTAATACTGGTCCATTTATAGTCGTGACAGCAGCTCGCTGTACATCATTTAGCTCGTTTAAATAATCTTGCATGTAGTTTTATTTTGGAGGGTAAAAGTACGGAAAAGAGCGACAGGATAACAGGATTTTTCAAGATTAACTCGAAAAATCAGTATAAAAAATCAACTTTTTGTTTATTTAATACTATTTTTGAATAAATTTATTGACACCCTATTTCATCTTCGTTTTATGGATTTAAAAGCAGCCATCCTAAAAGAACATTCCAAAACCCAAGCCATCTTTATCAGAGATTACATTGGCAATAGTCAAGATTTATTCGATGAATTAATGACGCATTTTTTTAGTAATGAATATCGAGTAACGCAACGAGCAGCTTGGATTATGACGCATTGTGTAGAGAAGCGCCCTCACCTCATTCAGCCGCATTTAGAAAAAATGGTCAATAATTTAAAAGTAGAAAAAATTCATGTAGCGGTTAAAAGAAATACAGTTCGATTATTACAGAATGTAGCCATTCCAGAAGATTTAATGGGCACCGTTGCCAATTGCTGTTTTGATTTTCTAGCCAATCCAAATGAAGCAGTCGCAGTCAGAATATTTTCTATGAGTATTTTGTATGACCTTTGTAAACAAGAGCCTGATTTGGCAGATGAATTGAGAATTATTATTGAAGAATTTATGCCACATGGGACGGCTGGGTTTCGGTCTCGAGGAAAGAAGACATTGAAGGGGTTAAATGAACTGATAAAATAATATTTTAAATAAAATCTAAATATTTTTTCTTTTTACTTGCATTATATTTTAAATGCCCTTATATTTGCACTCGCTTTGAAAGAAAAGCAAAAACATTTAAAATTCGGGCGATTAGCTCAGTTGGTTCAGAGCACCTGGTTTACACCCAGGGGGTCGGGAGTTCGAGTCTCTCATCGCCCACTATTTATAAGCTTTCAGATTAATTTCTGGAAGCTTTTTTTATTTAAAACTGACTGATATTTTTAAATCATCAGCG
>JBGCFJ010000366.1:0-4239 GCA_045106885.1 Saprospiraceae bacterium | reverse complement strand
CTCCTTAAAGGAATTTTGGGTTAATTACTCCTACAGACGGGGTCAGAGCGCTGCTCTTTTAGTAAAAAATCAAGGAGCGTAGCTTCGAAACGGTCTGTAGGAATTGCTGAATGTCCATTTTTCCTTTAAGGAGCGTAGCTTTGGCACGTTATAGCAATCTTTTTTCGGTCAATATTTAGGCAAAATTTCAGCATTGAAAATCAAGGCTTTACTGCATACTGCCACTGCTGATTGTCTACTGTCAAAACTGCTTACAGCCTACTGGACTACGCCTCAAACAACAACCGATAAAGCTCTTCAATCTTCCCAATATCAATAATCTCAATATCAAATTTCTCCCGATTCAAGCCCTTTAAATTATATTTAGAGATAAATATTTGTTTAAATCCTAATTTATCCGCCTCTTGAATCCGCTGTTCAATTCTACTAACGGCTCGAATTTCACCAGACAAACCAACCTCCCCTGCAAAACAAATACTACTTGGAATAGCAATATCTTCTAAAGAAGAAATTAAGGCACTGACAATGGACAAATCAATAGCAGGGTCTACGACTTTCAATCCACCCGCCATATTTAAAAAAACGTCTTGCTGACCGTACAAAAAGCCACAACGCTTTTCTAATACCGCTAATAACATACTTAGTCTTCGTAAATCAAAACCTGTTGCAGTTCGTTGAGGCGTTCCATAAACAGCAGTACTTACTAATGCTTGGGTCTCAATTAACATCGGGCGCATGCCTTCTATCGTAGCTGCTACTGCACTGCCACTTAATTCTTCATCTTTTTGCGAAAGCAGTAATTCAGAGGGGTTTGAGACTTCTCTTAATCCATTCGCCAACATTTCATAAATACCCATTTCGTCGGTCGAACCAAACCGATTTTTAGTAGTTCTTAAAATTCTGTAGGTATAATGCTGGTCGCCTTCAAATTGTAAGACTGCATCAACGATATGTTCCAATAATTTAGGCCCTGCAATAGCTCCATCTTTCGTAATATGTCCGATGATAAAAACAGGAATATTGGTTTCCTTAGCAAATCGTTGTAATTCCCCCGCACATTCTCGAACTTGAGAAATACTGCCAGGTGCAGATTCTACATGCGGTGAAGAAAGTGTTTGGATAGAATCTATTACCAACAAGTCAGGCTGTAATTGTTGAGCGTGGTTTAGTATTTTGCTAGAATTGGTTTCTGTTAAAATATAACAGTTATCATGATCTTTGCCTATTCTATTCGCTCTCATTTTTATTTGCTCCTCGCTTTCCTCTCCAGAAACATATAATATTTTAGCGTCAATAGAAGTAGCTACCTGCAATAGCAACGTTGATTTACCTATACCTGGTTGCCCACCAATTAATACAATAGACCCACCAACTATCCCTCCTCCTAAAACTCGATTTAATTCCCCATCGGGCGTAACCAACCTGTCTTTGCTCGTTGGCACAATTTCTTTTAAAGGAATAGGTTTAGGAGAATTCCTGTCAGGTTGCTTCCAAGCCTTTTTCTTTTCCTCTTGTTTAGTGAGCTTACTCACAATCTCTTCTTGGTAAGTATTCCAGTTACCACAAGTGGGACATTTGCCAATCCATTTTGGTGACATAGCCCCACAATCACTACAGGAAAATGTTTTTTTTACTTTTGCCAAAACTTTTTATTCAATTTTAAACAATATTTGAAAATAATTTCTTTAATTTGCACTCGCAAGTATAAATTATCCAACACCTCAAACATTTTGTCCTTTTTTTAAGAGACAAACTTCCAATCGTTATCATTATTTCCATCGAGAAAATTTAACAAAACAAAATAAAATTCGTTAAACGAATACTAAATTCTGTTTTTAACAGATAATAGTTGATTACTGTTGATTTTTTTTGGAAATTGAGTTCAACGATTAATTGACAGCCAATAATAAAGGCTAAAATTAACGACTAATAAGCGATAAAAAAAGCTTTGGCTTTATTAAGATATATAAGAATTGTTTTCATTTGGTTTTTTGGGGTTATACAGGGTGCAGCGTCTCATACGTTTGTGCCCTGTTTTTTTTGCCCCTATTCCTTCTTTATCTAGCACACCTCACACATAAAGTACTCTGCGGCATAAACATCAGCCGAGCAGATTGAATCCCTTTTTTACAATTAGAACAATTACCAAATGTAGGTTCCTCTACTTTAGTAGCCGCCAATTCTAAACTATTCAATTGTCTCTTCGCATTTCTTAAAGCAGCATCAGAGACTCCTTTATTATTAATAGCATCCATTCTACTCACTCTTCCTATTGAATTTTCTGGAGAAATAGGTTTAGATGTTTCTTCTAATAAACCTATCTTTCTTTTTGTCTCCGTAATTTTCTCCGTAATTTTTGTTTTTAATAGTTGTCTTTCTGCTGCGGTCATGATTTTTATATTTTAATAAAATTATTATTGCGGATAATAGATATTAGTGTACCTAAATATAAAGAAAAAACTAAGCCATATTACTTAATTTGCTTTTCAAAGTAAAAATCATTCAAGAATATAAAATATTCTTTATCAATAATTTAACCTGTTTCATTTCCTTGCGTACACTAACAAAACTGCGAAATCGTAATTTTAGTATCTCTCGGATATATTGTACTTTCGCAGTCCATCTTGAAAAACGGGTAATCCCCTCAAAAATGGGTAAACACCTAAAATAAGCTAATAAATGATTGACGTAAAATTATTAAAGAAAATATGTGAAGTGCCAGGTACTTCAGGATTTGAGCAAAAAATTCGAGCATTAGTCATCAAAGAGGTGAGTCCTTATGTAGATAGTGTAGACGTAGATGCGATGGGAAATGTGATTGCCCTAAAAAAAGGAACAGCGAGCAAAAAAAACATGAAGAAGGCAATGATTGCTGCTCACATGGATGAAATTGGTTTTATTGTAACCCATATAGATGACGATGGTTTTATTCGATTTCACACTTTAGGCGGTTTTGACCCTAAAACATTAACAGCACAACGGGTCATTATTCATGGAAAAAAAGATATTATGGGGGTGATGGGAAGTAAACCCATTCATTTAATGAAACCAGAGGAACGAGGCAAAGCGATTCATATTCAAGATTTCTTTATTGATACGGGGATGACCAAAAAAGAGGTAGAAAAGATAGTTTCCGTTGGCAATCCAATTACAAGAGAACGGACGTTGATAGAAATGGGCAATTGTGTCAACAGTAAATCTATTGACAATCGAGTGTCTGTCTATATTCTCTTGGAGGTTTTAAAATCACTTCAAAACAAAAAAGTCCCTTACGATATTTACGGAGTATTTACCGTGCAAGAAGAAATAGGTTTAAGAGGTGCCATGAGTGCAGCTACGCATATAGAACCAGATTTTGGCTTTGGTTTGGATACAACCATCGCCTTTGATGTACCAGGGGCGAACCCTCATGAGATGGTTACTAGTTTGGGTAAAGGCGCTGGTATTAAAATTATGGATGGATCAGTTGTTTGTGATTATCGCATGGTCGCTTATATGAAAGAGGTCGCTAAGAAAAATAAAATTAAGTGGCAACCAGAAATCTTACCAGCGGGCGGTACAGATACCGCAGCCGTTCAACGATATGGAAAAGGTGGCTCTATTGCAGGTGCTATTTCTATTCCGACTCGACATATTCACCAAGCTATTGAAATGGCGCATAAAGGAGATATTCGAAATTGTATTGATTTATTAGAGGCTAGTTTGGTTGGTTTGGATAAGTATGATTGGAGTTTTAAATAACTAAGCAAATTGATTTTTTCAGGAGTAGAACAGGAGTAATAAATCAATGAAGCGTACAATAATTTTTATACTTATTGGTATAATGCCATTCCTTTGTCAAAGTCAAGAAATTGATAACCTCTCTTCTTTCAATAATGACTATTCCGAATTTAGTTTCCTCAAAGAAATTATAGGAGATAAAAGAATAGTTTGCTTAGGAGAAGAAGATCATTGGTATGGAGAATATTTTCAACTAAAAAATAAGCTCATAAAATACTTAGTCAATGAATTGGGGTTCAAAGTTTTGGTTTTTGAATCCTCTGGTAAAAATTCTGTCGTTACAGTATTAAATGATTTAGAATTGTCGCAAAGGGTAAAGTTAACACTGAATAAGTATTGGCAAACAGAAAGTGTTTATGAACTCATTAATTTTATTAAAGAAAAAGAGGTCATAAGTCAAATTGGGGTGGATGTAATTAGTTTTGATGAGACTGATTCGATATATATTAATGAAATAAA
>JBGCFJ010000365.1:0-2339 GCA_045106885.1 Saprospiraceae bacterium | reverse complement strand
TAAACCCCATAAGAAACATTGAGTTTATAAAATATTATAGCCTTACATTTATAGCACTACCACGACCCGAAAAGCAGTATACGTTATAAATTATTGATTAAAAGCACCTTTTTTGTACTTTTACTCGATGAAAAAACGACTTATTATTTTGATTGTCTTTCCTTCTTTATTTGTTAGTGCTTTTGTAAAGGCACAACAATTAATTGATATTCAAGAAATTGCGGGCATCAACCATACTTTTCAACATGAAACCTTTATTGGTGGTGGCGCAGCTTTTTTTGATTATGATAATGATGGAGATGATGATTTATATTTAACGGCTGGCAATCGACCTGATATTTTTTATGAGAATCTTGGCGGGGGAATTTTTACAGAAAAGACCAATGAGGCTGGCTTTTTTGTCGCTCGAAGTTATAATACGATGGGCGTCATTGCAGGAGATATTGATAATGATGGATTTAAAGATTTATTTGTAACCACTAAGCAAAAACTGAATGGTTCTTTTGATAAAAATCTATTATTCCGAAATAATGGAGATGGTACTTTTTCTGATATTTGGCCCGCTGATGTACCAGGCAAAAGTACTTGGAGTATTTCTGCTACTTTTTTAGATTATAATTTGGATGGTTTTTTAGATATTTATGTGGGTAATTATGTAGAGATTTCTAATCTTATCCGAGATGAACAAGATGAAGTCATAGGATTTGGGCATACTTGCTTTAAAAATCAATTGTTTAGAAATAGAGGGGATGGTCGTTTTTCTGATGTTGCCGAAGCTTTGCAACTAGCTGATTCGGGTTGTGCTTTAGCTGTTACTGCGAGCGATTTTGACAATGATGGTGATTTAGATTTAATGGTTGCCAATGATTTTGGTCCAGAAATTGAACCGAATCGTTTTTTTAGAAATGATTTGGAACTGGGTCGATTCCAAGAAATAGGCAATGAAATTAATGCCAATCAAGCTATTTATGGAATGGGTTTCGCTGTGGGCGATTATGATAATGACTTAGATTTGGATTATTATGTGACTAATAATGGGAATAATCTACTTTTACAAAATACGAATAATCAATTCTCGGACGAGGCAATTGCCTCCAAAGTAGACCATACTTGGAATGACGTTCAAGATAGTACCCTTTCTGTGAGTTGGGGCTGTTCTTTTTTAGATATAGATAATGATATGGATTTAGATTTATACGTAGCCAATGGTTTTGTTCCTGGTCCTGATTATCTGCCGACCAATATTGTAGACCACGATAAAATCTTTTTGAATAATGGAAACGGTATTTTTCAAGAAGATACCGCTAATTATTTTATTGACAATGCTTTTGTGGCTAGAGGAATGGCGCATAGTGATATTGACAATGACGGCGATTTAGATGTGATTAGTGTCGTACAAAAAGCTCCTTTAAATGCTACTAGAAATTCTAAATTATTTCAAAATCAATTGATTAATACGACCGAAGAGAATAATATTGGTAAAAATTGGTTGCAAATACAATTAACTGGTACGACCGTTAATAGGGATGCTTATGGTTCTAAAGTCTATCTTTATGCAGGAAATCAAGTGGCTATGCGAGCATTAAATGGCGGTGCCAGTCATTGTTCTCATTCTACTAGCATTTTACATTTTGGTTTAGGTACTACCGAAATGGTAGACAGTATCGTCATTAATTGGACGGGGAACGCTCATCAACAAACGGTTTATACTATCCCTGCCAATCGTCGCATCTTAATAACAGAGGCCGAAACGGAATTCACCACAAATACCAGTACCATTAGTGAACCTACGACCATTAGATTATTCCCGAATCCTAGTCAAGATTGGTTAACTATCGAATTGCCAAATTTTGAACATCGCCCTGCTACTATTTCTATACTTGCCGCTACGGGGCAAACCCTACTTGCTACCACTACTCCTCAATCATTCTTGACTGTACCAATCACGGATTTTCCTGCTGGTATTTACTTTGTAAAAGTAGAGATTGGTGCTGCTATTGAGTTGAGGAAGTTTGTTCGGAGGTAAGTGTTTGACAAAATAAATAGTGGAACAAAAATAAACTAACATTTTTTTTCACCATGGAGAAACGGAGTGCATAGAGAACACGGAGTTTTTCTGACGAGCGTAGCTTGATATTTAGGGGGAAATTAAGGTGATTTTCGACGGTTATTAGACTGTTCAAATAACTGTGTTTAGGCATATTGACCGAAAAAAGATTGCTATATCGTGCCGAAGCTACGCTCCTTAAAGGAAAAATGGACATTCAGCAATTCCTACAGACCGTTTCGAAGCTACGCTCCTTGATTTTTTACTAAAAGAGCAGCGCTCTGACCCCGTC
>JBGCFJ010000364.1:0-5031 GCA_045106885.1 Saprospiraceae bacterium | reverse complement strand
TGAAGAATCTATTTATAGTATTTTTGCTCCTACTAACTGTCAATAGCTTTGCGCAAAATGATTATTTTTTCCCTACCAATGCGCAATTTGACCCGAATATTCCTACACCAGCACAGTTTCTAGGCTACGAAATTGGCGATTTCCATACTCGTCATGACCGCATGGTGTCTTATATGGAAAAATTAGCCGAAGTATCGGATAAAGCCAATTTTCAAATTATTGGGTACACTAATGAACGACGACCGCAAATTGTCTTGACGGTCACTACGCCAGACAATTATACCAACCTAGAAAATATCCGACAAGCGCATTTGAAATTATGTGACCCCAGCACCGCTACTACAGATGTTAGCGATATGCCTGTCATTATTTTACATGGCTATAATGTGCATGGTAACGAACCTTCTTCTACGGAAGCGGCTATGTTAACGGCTTATTATTTGGTAGCGGAAACGAGTGCAGAAACCCAAGGATTTTTGAAGGATGCGGTGACATTTATTGACCCTGCTTATAATCCTGATGGTAGGGACAGACATACTAACTGGGCAAATATGCACCATGGTTTTCCACCTGTTGCGGACCCTGCGGATAGAGAACATAATGAGGTTTGGCCTAGAGGAAGAACGAATCATTATTGGTTTGATTTAAATCGAGATTGGTTGCCTTTGGCGCAAGTAGAAAGTCGCAATCGAATGGCTTTTTATCATCAATGGTTGCCGAACGTAGCGACGGATTATCATGAAATGGGCGCTTCTTCGACTTACTTTTTTGAGCCAACTGAGCCTTTTGGTTCTGAAAACCCATTGGTTGGGCGCAAAAATTATGATGATATTAATAACCTTTTTGCCAAGTATTTTAAAGCAGCTTTGGATGAAGTTGGTTCGCTTTATTTTACTAAGGAAGCCTTTGATAATTCTTATCCTGGCTATGGTTCGACTTATCCTGATATGCACGGTGGTTTAGGGTTGGTTTTTGAACAAGCTTCTTCTAGAGGCCATATTCAAGAGACGACGACTAAGCCAATTACTTTTGCTTTTACGATTCGCAATCATACTCGAACGAGTATTGCAACGGTTCGGGCAGCGGTAGAAAATCGGGAATTCATGTTGAATCACCAGCAAGATTTCTTTAAAGAGTCTATGCAAATGGCGAGAAAAAAAGGCGTCAAAGGCTATGTTTTTGGTGATAGCAATGATAATGGCAAAACAAAGGCGTTTTTAGATTTATTATTAAAACATCAAATTAAAACCTATCCTGTCAATGAAAATGTGGGTGATTTCCAGAAAGGAACTGCTTGGTATGTGCCTGCCGAACAATCACAATATCGAATGGTTAGTACGTTCTTTGAACCTGTGAAATCGTTCTACGATAGTGTCTTTTATGATGCTTCGGCTTGGACGGTCGCTTTGGCGTTTGATATGCCTTATCAACGATATACTTCTGGCAAAAATTTGTCTATGGGGAATGCATTAACGGCTAAAAGTCTATTGCCTATCCCAACGACTTTACAGACAGCGGAATATGCTTATTTAATGGAATGGAATGATTATAATGCCCCAAAAGCATTGTATCAATTATTGAAATATAAGGTCTTTTGTAAAACTTCTTTTAAACCTTTTTCGGCGGAAGTCAATGGGCAACGAAGAGATTTTGGGTATGGGACAATTATGGTTTCCATAGCAGACCAAAATCGAACCCCAGAACAATTGCGTATTATTCTACAAAGTGTAATGAATGAAACCAATGTGCCGATTCATGGGGTCAATACTGGTTTTAGTTTGCAAGGGATAGATTTAGGTAGTCGCAATTTCCAAACGCTAGATTTACCTAAAGTAGCCATGTTAGTTGGAGACGGTGTTTCAGGTTATGAAGCTGGGGAAATTTGGCATTTAATGGATACTCGTATTGGTATGCCCGTTACCAAAGTAGAAACTACTCGTTTTGGTCGCTTAGATTTAGCTAATTATGAAGTTTTAATTTTAGTTTCTGGTGGTTATGGCAATTTGGGCGAAAATGGCGTGACTAAAATTAAGGATTGGGTTAGAAAAGGCGGTACATTAATTACCCAAAGAACGGCTACGCAATGGGCGATTAAAAATGGTTTAGCCAAAGCTACTTTAAAAAAGAATAAACCAACGTATCCTAAAAAAATTGCTTTTGCAGATGCGAGAGAAGTTCGTGGGGCAAGAGCCATTGGTGGTTCTATTTATATGACTGATATTGATATTTCGCATCCGATGGCATTTGGCTATAGTCGGTCACAATTGCCTGTTTACCGAAATCATACGGTCTTTGTTGAGCCTTCTACGAATCCAGTTGCAAATGTCTCGACTTATGCCGCTAATCCACATTTAGATGGCTATATTCATGCGCAAGGTTTGGCAACTTTAAAAGGGTCTGCTTCTTTAATGGTGAGCCAGCAAGGTCGAGGGCGCACGATATTGATGATGGATAATCCAAATTTTAGAGGTTTTTGGTATGGCACGAATAAGTTGTTTTGGAATGCGGTATTTTTGGGTGGGGTGACGAATGTGCCTGGGTTTTAATTAACTGGTAGTAAAGCCTTCAGGCTTTCCCGTCAAAGGCCTTTAGGCCTGTTTTTTATATGAGTGGTTTATCGCTTCTTAAAAACTATATATTTTCCGACCTGAAGGTCGGGCACGGGAAAGCCTGAAGGCTTTACTACCAGTTTTCACGAATAGTTTTACCCAATCAAAACATTTCTATATCAAAAAATAATATTTTACATTGATTTAAATTTACCTTATTTTTACTTAAACAATTCAATTTACACAGTATAATAGCCAAACGAATTTACAATGAGAAAGCAAGTAAAAACAGAACACACAGGAAAAATACCTCACTTCCATAGAGTTGGTGCTACCTTTTTCATTACGACTCATTTACATGGTTCTATTCCCTTCGATGTATTAAAGAAACTAAAAGCAAAAAAAGACAAATTATTAGCTGCTGCAAGACAAAAAAAATCAGATAATTTGGAGAAGGAAATTTATATGATTCATAGAGCCTATTTCTATGAATATGATAAACTATTAGATAACTGCCTCAATAGTCCTACCCATTTAATTAATCCAGAAGTAGCCAAAGTTGTAGAAGCTTGCATTAGAAAATATGACCAGCTATATTATAATTTAGTTACTTTTACTATCATGCCCAACCATCTTCATTTGGTTATAGATTTTTCTTTACAAATGAGAAAAATCATTCCTTTTGATATTGCGGCTTATAAAAATGTCTCGAAAGTAATGAATCTTATTAAAGGGGCAAGTGGATTTGAAGCTAACAAAATTATTGGTAATGTAGGAAATCCATTTTGGGCGAATGGCTATTATGACCGTTACATCCGCAGTCAACAACACTATTTAGGAGCAGTCAATTATACCATTAATAATGTGGTCAAAGCAAAAATTTGTAATCATTGGATGGAACATCCTTTTACTTGGCTAGATTCAGAATATCAAAAGTTAGAATTAATATTCCCCAACAAAGGATAAACTAAACGATAAACTGGTAGTAAAGCCTTCAGGCTTTCCCGTCAAAGGCCTTTAGGCCTGTTTTTTATATGAGTGGTTTATCGCTTCTTACAAACTATACATTTTCCGACCTGAAGGTCGGGCACGGGAAAGCCTGAAGGCTTTACTACCAGTTACCTTATTACAAATGTAGACGGTTTATATGCAGATTTGAAGGCAAAGGGCGTGAATATTGAACTTGAAATACGAGATGAACCTTGGGGCGACCGTCATTTTGCTATTAAAGATCCGAATGGAATTGGGATTGATTTTGTGCGATATACTGCGCCTGTTGAGCATGAATAAAGAAAGCACTAGTAGTTAATCGACTTTGAAATGTTGAGTAATTCTTTTGTAAAAAGACACTTGGAGGTCTTGAAGACACTCCAAGTGTTTTGATTAATGAACTTGAATTTCCTATTAGTGGATAATTTAGGCCCTTTCGAGAACAAATCTTCTAGCAAAATTGATTGTCGAATCAATTTTACTTGCCTATTTTTTATCTTCTATTATAAAGTCAATTGCCCAACGAAATTACTTCCGTCGGGCAATCCAATATTTTTCAAAAAATAAAAATTTACGGTCGCATTACTTTAACATCTCCCTTCTCATCCAAAATAACCACTTCATATCCCAATGCTTCTAACTTTGCTCGGTTAGTCGCTTCATCACCAACGACTAAGATGTACATATTCTCAGGCTGTAAATACTTTTTAGCCAAAGCATCCAGTTCCTTTTTAGTGATATTTTCTACAATCTTCGTTTGTTTGTCAACAAAAGTTCTGTCTAAATCATAATGTACAATTCGTCTTAAAAAGCCTGCTTTCTGACGAGGCGTTTCATAATTCCTAGCATCTCTTTGTCCAATAGAACTCTTCATAAATGCCAATTCATCTTCTGAAATACCATTTTTATTATAGTCTTTGATTTCTTTGATAAATTCTACCACACTACTATCGGTAGCAACAGCTTTCACGCCTGCCCGTGCAGTATACGAACCAATTTCTTCATCCGCAGAAAAATAAGACCGAGCGCCATACGTCCAACCTTTGTCTTCTCTTAGATTCAAGTTGATTCGACTATTAAAAGCGCCACCTAATGGGAAGTTCATCAAATAAGATTTATAGTAATCTCCTGTGACATCATAGGTTAAATCTGTTAAGTAACCAATTCTGATTTCAGACTGTGGGGCATCTGTTTTGTCTACTAAGTAAATTTTCGTTTTCCCTGCCTTTTCTTTAATCGCTACAGAAGGAATGTCTACTTTCTTGCTCGCCCAATCTTTTAAGAATTGGATTTTTGGCATTACCTCTTCCTGCGAAACATCTCCTACCACAACCAATTCTGAGACAGAAGGAGAGTAGTATTTTTGGTAGAAATCTTGCACATCTGCTAAAGTAATTTTTTCAACAGAAGCTTCATCTCCACTTGTAGAAATCCCATAAATATGGTCTTTACCGTATAATAACTTGCTATACGCTTCATTGGCGATAGACCC
>JBGCFJ010000363.1:0-7293 GCA_045106885.1 Saprospiraceae bacterium | reverse complement strand
GAAACGAGGAAGTACCACATCATCAATTTACCATAACTCGCCTTAAAAGGCTGTTTTCCACCTGACCATAAATCTTGGTCATTTTCGTGTACTTCGTCGTGTGCGGCTGTATGTGCTGCCATTATTTATCAATTTTAAATGTTGAATGATTGGATATCAGATAAATTCAAAAGAGCATATATCTTTTATCACTCATTCTTATTTTAAGTTTGTTATTAGCTATTATATTATTGTTGTGACAAAAAGAAGACCAATAGATAAATCCAAAGAAAATCTACAAAATGCCAATAAATTAAAGTTAATTCAAACCTCAATTTCCTTCTTTTTGTTACTTTATATTTCAGCGAAAATGCTTGAATCATCGCTACTAATATCGCTGCTAGTCCGCCTAAAACGTGAGCGGCATGGACACCAGAAATTACATAGATAAAAGACCCCGCTGGATTTCCTGTCAACTCTACCCCAATTGCTGTCAAATCTAGCCATCCTTGATACTGCAAAACTACGAATGCCAATCCTAAAATAAAAGAGACAACTAGTAATCCTTTGTACAAAAATTCATTGCCTTTTTTGAAAGAAAGATAAGCACTATGAATCGCCAAACTACTTAGTAACATGACGATAGTATTAATGAAGAAAATGTTTGGTAATCTAAATTCCAACCAATTCCCACCTGCTCTCCGAACGATGTAAGCACTTGTCAACCCTGCAAACATCATGACTATACTCGCGCAACCAAGTAGTAATGCTAATTTCTTAGAGTCTATTTTACTTCTGTTTGTCGTATTTTCAGTTACTGCCAACATAAAAATTGTTTGATTGCTTGATGGTTAAATTGTTGCAAGGTTCAAACCTCCAACTTTTCAATTCAAATAATCCTGTTTGTTATAGCTTGTCAAAATACAAAGCAAAAAGCACTATCGGTAACCAGAAAAAAGAACTAAACATTAATTTTAGTGCTGCTTCTCGAGTACACTTTTTATATAAATTCCAACTAAAGCCTGTATAAATAATACTGGCTATCGTTACTATTATCGCTGAGGTTATTCCCGTTACGCCTAAATAATAGGGTAAAATACCTACTGGAATTAAAAACATAGCGTAAATCATGGATTGTCCACCAACGCTACTATCTAAAGATGCATCTTTACTTGGTAGTAAATTAAACCCTGCATTTTTATAATCCGCATCTCCCATCCAAGCGATTGCCCAAAAATGAGGAAATTGCCATAAAAATTGTAGCCCAAATAATACAACTGCTAATGTAGTCATTCCTCCTTGCGCCGCTACACAACCTATCATTAATGGTAATGCGCCAGGAACAGCGCCTATCGCAACTGCTGTAGGGGAAACCCTTTTCATTGGTGTATAAACAAAAGCGTATAGTACCATTGAAATCATACCCAATAAACCTGTCCAAGCATTAAACATGGATAATAAAGCAGTTCCAATCAAACAAGTCAAACCTGCTACAATAACCGCCTCTGAAACGCTCATTCTACCAGCCGCTAATGGTCGATTTTCAGTCCGCTTCATCAATTTATCATAGTCTCTTTCTAACACCTGATTTAAAGTATTAGCTGCTGCTGTTACTAAAAATCCACCCAAACCCAAAACGACAATACCAATCCAAGGAGCGGTTCCTTCAAAGGCAATTAAATAAGCCATGACTGCTGAAAAAACAACCGTTATATTCAACTTGAACTTAACCAATTGACCGTAGTCACTAACTTTATCAGTTAACATCCCAAAAATCCGTTGGTCTTTATTTAATGGCTTAGTCGTTTGCACGAAACTTGTTGATTATAAAGCATAAAGAACAGAGATTAGAGAAAAGAGATAACTTATCGAATTAATTTCTAAGTCATCTCTTTTCTCTCAATAAAATAGGCTCTATTCTCTACGCTAATATTAATATGATTAACCCTTAGCTAGTCCTATTAAAGAAGCTAACTAAGGGCTATTTATTTTAGTAGCTCATGAAAGACATGAGTTTCAATTCTTAATGATGTCCACCTTCTCCGTCTGACACTTCTCCTGCTGCTAATGGCTCAATCTGAGAAACGAACTCTTTCCCGTCTTTTCCATAGTCATAAGCCCATCTGTTAACAGAAGGAATTTTACCAGGCCAGTTACCGTGTCCAGGATTAATTGGTGTTGTCCATTCTAAAGTAGTTGCGCCCCAAGGGTTTTTAGTTGTTACTAATTTTCCTTTGAAGATACTGTAGAAGAAGTTTACAACAAATAATACTTGTACTAAGAATACTACGATTGCAGCAACCGTAATAAATTTATTCATATTATCAAAATGCGCAAAGGCATCGAATAATTCAAAACTGTAATATCTTCTTGGTACACCTGCTAATCCTAAATAGTGCATTGGCCAGAAGATAGCGTAAGCGCCAATGAATGTTCCCCAGAAGTGAATCTTTCCAATCGTCTCATTCATAAACCGACCGTACATCTTGGGAAACCAATGATAGATTCCTGCAAACATACCGAAGAATGCCGCAACGCCCATTACAATATGGAAGTGAGCAACTACAAAATAAGTATCGTGTAATTGAATATCAATCGCAGAGTTTCCTAAGAAAATACCTGTTAAACCACCAGAGCTAAACATAGATACGAATCCAATTGCAAACATGCTTGCAGCGTTAAATCGAATATTACCTCGATAAACAGTCGTAATCCAGTTAAATACTTTCACGGCCGATGGTACGGCAATAATTAAAGTAAATAATACGAAGAAGTTAGCGATAAATGGATTGACACCTGACATAAACATGTGGTGTGCCCATACGATAAATGCTAAGAATGCAATGGCTAAGATAGAATAAACCATCGCTTTATAACCAAAAATTGGCTTACGAGAATGCACTGCTAATACTTCTGATACTAGTCCCATCGCAGGTAAAATAATAATATATACCTCAGGGTGTCCTAAGAACCAGAATAAGTGTTGGTATAAAATTGGACTACCACCAACGTTATCTAAGGCTTGACCACCAATAAAGATTTCGCTTAAAAAGAAACTTGTTCCCAATCCTCTATCACACATCACTAAGAAGAAAGCAGAAGCTAATACAGGGAAAGATAGAATACCGATGATTGCGGTTACAAAGAATGCCCAAATTGTTAAAGGCAAACGCCACATCGTCATTCCTTTAGTTCTTAAGTTTAATACCGTTGTTACATAGTTGATACCTCCTAAAAGCACAGATACTACGAATAAGACTAAACTTACCGTCCACATCGTCATACCAGCCCCTGAACCATCAGAAGCTTGCGGTAATTCACTCAATGGAGGATATGCTGTCCATCCACCCGCAAACGGACCTGTACTTAAAAACAAAGACGCAAACATGACCACACCAGAAAAGAAAAAGAACCAATAAGATAACATATTTAGCATCGGTGATGCCATATCTCTTGCTCCGACTTGTAAGGGTATTAATAAGTTACTAAATGTACCACTCAATCCAGCTGTCAATACGAAGAAGACCAGAATTGTACCGTGCATCGTTACCAAAGCATAATAAAATTCAGGTGCTAATGTTCCTACTCCAGCATCGTTAACTACAATCCATTGCCCTAGAATCGGTTTCAACCAAGTCAAACTCTCTTCAGGAAAACCTAATTGCAAACGGAAAATAACAGACATAGCTGCACCAATCAATCCCCAAAACATCCCTGTAATCAAGAATTGTTTAGCGATTATTTTGTGATCCATACTGAAGAAGTACTTCATGATGAAGTTAGACTGGAATCTATCACCATGATGATGGTCATGAAAGTGATCATCAAATCCTTGCTCTTCAATTAGAATATCTTCTCTATCTTTTACTGGAGAAACTGTTGTAGCAGCCATATTCAATTTTTTTTTCTAATTATATCGCTTAAAAATATAAGTCTTTTTCAATGATTGTTTGACAACCATTTTATTTTTATTGAGCTAAAATCTCAATTTCTGTTCTTCTATTATTTGCCCGACCAGCGTCTGTATCGTTGGTATCTATTGGTTTATTTGGTCCGTAGCCAGTTGCTTTGAATCGTGTATCTGGAACCCCCTTTCCTTTCAAGTAGTTAGCAACTGAATTTGCTCTTGCTTCCGATAAAGCCACATTTCCTTCCAAAGAACCTGTGCTGTCTGTATGTCCAGCTACTTCAATCATTAAATTGCCATATTTGTTCATGGCAGCTACCACATTATCTAATTCATATCTTGATAAAGCTGTTAAGTTTGCAGAACCTGTTTCAAAGTTTACATACTTTAATTTGATAATTTTGTCTACATCAGCAGCTAATGCTTTCTGTAAATTATCATTAAATTCTGTTTTTCTAGCTTTTAATTCTGTATCCAATAATTGTCCTTTAAATGGATCGCTATCAGTATTTCGAATAGTTGATAAGTAATAAGAAGTTTGTCCTTCTAACCATTCTTCATATTCTTCTTCGGATACAATCTTTACCAATCTTCTCATACTAAAGTGACCTTTGCCACATAATTCAGCACAAGCTAATTCATATTCAAATGCTTCCCAACGTTTTGGTCCGTCTGGTTCTGTTTCATCTGCTGGCGCATGCCATTCTGGATATTTAGGGTCGCCGTTTCTATCCAATTCTCCTAACCGTTGTCTATATTCTTCAGTAGTTGTATTTGGTGTAAATACAAAATAAGTTGGCATCCCAGGTACTGCATCCATCTTTACTCTAAAGTGAGGTAAATCAAAATTATGCAATACATCTCTAGCCGTAATTCTTACTCGAACTGGCTTTCCAACAGGTAATACAATTTCTGAAGGATGAAAATCATCTAAATTTTCAACATCCGTCCAATTTTGTCCCATTGGGTTCGTTCCGTCAATCATTTTATAATTCGTCGCACCTAATACACCATCTGGGCCAGGGTAACGTAAGTTCCAAGCAAATTGCATTCCTTCTGCATGAATCTCTGTATAGTCTTGTCCAACTACCGCATCTACAGGAACATCTGCCATTACTTTATTCCAAGTAACCAAACCATCCGATACTAAATAGAACATCACGATAGCAGGAATTGCTGTCCAAATTAACTCTAGCTTATTATCATGTGGCATGAATGCTGCCTTAGCGTCTGATTTCCCACTATATTTATACGAGAACCAGAATAAAGCGATATGGGTTAAAAAGAATACAATACTGGTAAAGAACAAAGTAATATTGAAAGAAGAATCAATCAATAGACCATGCTCAGACGCAGAAGTATGCGGTCCATATCCTAGAATACTATCTTGGTAATATAAAGCAGAAATAGCACAAGCAGGTAAAAATACCACCATAAAGGCAAGCATCATCTTACCTTGAGTTGCATTTATTTCTAATTGTGTTTCTCCTTCTCCACGAATGCTACCTGCCAATTCGGTCAAACGTCCGATTTGCACAACGACGATTCCAATAAGTGCCAAACACAAAATAATGAGTAAAGTAGTCATTGTTAATGTTATATTTTACTTCGTTCAATTCTTTCAATAATTATTGACACAAAAATATTTAATGTCAAGGATAGAATTGTCAGATTAATTTTATATTTCTTATTTAGATTTTGTCTAAATAATTATTTCCGTGCAATTTGCTAAATCTTCGAGATTTAATAAATCGCTTATATTACTTCGTGATGTAAAGCCTCTCCTAAATAAGGATCATTCTTAGGTTCTAAACTAGCCTTAGCTAATTGATTAAATCCTAAGTATAAGAATAAACCTAAGAAACCAAGGAAAGTCCCTAATTCTAATAAACCAGGAAAATGATTCCCCAATGCGAAACCTGCATCTGCTGCTCCATGTGCCGCATCTCCATGACCACCGTGAGCCAAAGCCTCTGTTGCAGTAATGTATGCGCCTGGCTTAATCATTTGGAAGAAATCTAACCAATGTCCAAAGAATAATACGATAGCTGCAAACATCATAATACCTGCCTTTCTCTTTACAGAGTTTCTCATTAAAATTAAGAAAGGTAATACAAAGTTAATCGCTAAATTCGCATAGAATAAAAGAGAATAATGGTCAAATCTATGTTGGAAATAAACAGTTTCTTCCCCGTTATTAGCATACCAAATCAACATGAATTGGTCAAACCATAAATAGGTCCAGAAAATACTAAATCCAAAAATGTACTTTCCTAAATCGTGAAAATGGTCAGGTAAAACACTTGTATAATAGCCTTTACTCTTTAAGTAAATTAATGTCGCAATCGTTAACGCTAAAGCAGATACCAACCAACTAGCAGTTGCATACCATGCAAACATTGTAGAATACCAATGCACGTCAATAGACATCACCCACTGCCAAATCATCGCTGCACTTGAAAATGCGCCGAAGAACATAAAGAAGGCTGCAATCTTTTTGAACTGAACATATTGAGTATGGTCAGCGTTTGGATTATTATCTTCATCTACAGATAATGCTCTTAGCTTAATTGCACAGAATGACCAGATTCCTACTGTAATTATAGTACCGAAAGTATACCAATTCTTATTGATAAAACCAGACTTACCAGCTACTACTTTATCATAATTAGGCCCGCCAACTTCTAGCAAAGAAGTATCTGTCCAATGGTATAAATGATGGAAATGTCCCCATATCCCTGCAATAATCACCAGCAAAAAGCCTAAGCCCACGGGCAAATAGAGCGCATAAGCTTCAAATACTCTCTTAAAATTGACAAACCATCCAGCGTAAGCCAAAGTGGAAGCACAATAAAAGAACAAAATTACAAAGGCAATTCCTGTAAAGAATACCGTATTATGCAAAAAGTTGGTCCAGAATCTTGTGTGCAAGGCATCATCGTCAAATAAGAACGTAGCAGCCATACAAGCAAGTCCTACAGCAATCATTCCTAGAAACAATCTTTTTTGACTACCTTCAAAAGTAAACTGATTCATTATCTTTAGTTTGTTTTAGTAGCTCCGAATTAATCGGAGAAGATTTTATTTTAAATGGGCAATTACGCCCAAATACTTTTCAATTTATACTAACAGTAAATTATAAGTTTAGTAGTAGTTTTATCTAACTAGTTCATACTACCTAGTACTTACTGCCTACTGCAATTAATGGTCGTGACCGTGGTCATCATCGTCAGAATGGTTA
This sequence comes from Saprospiraceae bacterium, assembly GCA_045106885.1. Lineage (GTDB taxonomy): Bacteria > Bacteroidota > Bacteroidia > Chitinophagales > Saprospiraceae > JAFMDF01. The sequence continues at coordinate 166 of JBGCFJ010000363.1, read as the reverse complement.
TGCTGCCCTCCATCGTGATCATGTCCGCCTCCATGTCCTCCATCTTCGTGATGTCCATCTGCATCGTGTCCATGTCCGTCTAACATTGGCACTTCAATTTTTGCCATGTGTGCTTTCCCCATTCCTTTAGGTGCTGCACCGCCTGGTACACCAACTGCGTTTAAGG
>JBGCFJ010000362.1:0-4425 GCA_045106885.1 Saprospiraceae bacterium | reverse complement strand
TTTCAGCCTTTAAAATAACCAAGACGTAAGCAATAAGCAGGCCTTTCTGCCGCTTAGCCCTTTCGCCTTTCAGCCTTCAAACTATGCAAATAAAAAAATCAGCCAAAATTTACGATGCCATCATTGTTGGTTCAGGCGCTGGTGGTGGAATGGCCACCAAAATACTTTCCGAAGCAGGCTTAAAAGTCGCTTTAATCGAAGCAGGACCATTTTTTGACCCGAAAGATCCTGTGACCCAAACGCAAATGAAGTGGCCTTGGGAATCTCCGAGAAGAGGGGCAAGTGTGACCCGTGCCTTTGGAGATTATGATATGTCTTATGGCGATTGGAAAGTAGATGGAGAACCCTATACCCAAAAAGACGACACCAATTTTTTATGGTGGCGGTCTAGAATGTTAGGTGGTCGAACCAATCACTGGGGGCGAATCTCTCTTCGTTTTGGTCCGACGGATTTTAAACACAAAGATGTCGATGGACTGGGAGACAATTGGCCAATTAGTTACGATGATGTCAAGCCATATTATGACCGATTAGATAAAATGGTAGGCGTTTTTGGCTCGAATGAAAAACGTTATAATGACCCAGATGGTTTTTTCTTACCAGCACCAAAACCTAGATTACACGAGTTGTATTATATCAAAGGTGCAAGGAAAGTTGGAGTAGACGTGATTCCTTCTAGACTATCTATTTTAACCAAAAAATTAAATAACGAAAGAGGTGTTTGCTTTTATTGTAGTCAATGTAATCGGTCTTGTAATGCCTATGCTGACTTTTCTTCTAGTTCTGTTTTTGTTATTCCAGCGGTAAATGGTACGGGGCAAGTTGATTTATATGTCGATAGTATGGTCCGTTCCGTAACGACGAACGATGAAGGGAAAGCAACGGGCGTTTCTTATATTAATAAAAAAGATAGAAAAGAATACCAATTAAAAGGAAAAACGGTGGTGTTAGGTGCTTCCGCTTGTAGTACGGCTCGAATTTTATTGAATTCTAAGAGCAAACAACATCCAAATGGATTAGGCAATAGTACGGATAATGTAGGCCGTTATTTGCATGATTCTACTGGAGCAGGAAGAGCTTATTTTGTGCCTGCCTTAATGAATAGAAAGACGGATTATAATGAAGATGGGGTAGGAGGGTTGCACGTATATTCGCCTTGGTGGTTGGATGCAAAGAAAGATAAATTAGATTTCCCTAGAGGCTATCATATTGAAGTTTGGGGTGGTATGGGCATGCCTTCTTATGGTTTTGGTTTTGATGTCTCTAGTTTGAATCAATATATTGGTGGTGCAATTGGGGGCTATGGCGATAAATTGCGAAAAGATGTCAAGCAATTTTTTGGTGCGGTAGTTGGCATGGCAGGTAGAGGGGAATCTATAGCTTTAAAAGATAATCGTTGTGAAATTGACCCAACTGTTGTCGACCAATTTGGTATTCCTGTTTTGCGTTTTAATTATAAATGGTCTGATTATGAACGCAATCAAGCCAAGCACATGATTGATACTTTTGATGAAATTGGTCATGCTATGGGCGGTATTCCAATGGGCGAAAGAGCAGGAAAAGATAAAGATTGGGGTTTATTAAATCCAGGGCAAATTATCCATGAAGTAGGCACGACTAGAATGGGGAATGACCCTAAAAATTCGGTGACCAATAAATTCAGTCAATTACACGATGCAGATAATGTATTTGTCGTAGATGCAGGTGTTTTTACTTCGCAAGCGGATAAAAATTGTACTTGGACAATTATGGCTTTGGCTATGCGGACTTCGGATTATATTGTGGACCAGTTGAAGAAACAGAATATTTAGGAATTTTCAATTTTCAATTTAGAATTTTCAATTTTCAAAAAAACTAGTTAGTCATATACTGTAAATTGTACACGATTAACCATCAAAATATAAAAAATGAAAAGACGTGATTCTTTAAAAACCTTATTAGTTGGTACTGTAGCAGGAGCAACTTTAGGCTCAACGATAGGTTGTAAAACGGATGGAACAACGACCACAGAAGCGACGAATGTAACTACTGAAACAGGATTGTATGGTCGGACGCCCAAAGAAATCGAACATGACCAAAAAATAGCGGCAGAAGTTTATCTAAATGAACATGAATTGACGATGATTGCCGTATTATGCGATATTATTTTGCCCGCAACGGCAGACGCAGGTGCTGCGACAGATGCAGAAGTGCCTGCTTTTATTGATTTTATAGTCAAAGATATTCCAAGTCATCAATTACCCATTCGAGGTGGTTTAATGTGGTTGGATAGAGAGGCGAACCAACGCTTTAATAAAGAATTTATAGCCTGTTCTAATACGGAGCAAATTCAAATTATTGAAGACATCGCCTATCCTGATGAGGATAACAAGAAACCATTAATGGCACCAGGTATCAAATTCTTTAGCCGCATGCGTAATTTGACCCTTACAGGTTATTACACCACTCGTATGGGCTTGGACGACTTGGGCTATACTGGGAATTATGCTAATGTTTGGGATGGCGTGCCTGCCGAAGTACTTAAAGACCATGAGGTAGATTATGATGCGGAATGGCTGGCAAAATGTGTGGATCAGAGCAAGCGGATGGATATTGCGGAATGGGATGAGATGGGGAATTTGTTGACGTAGAAGCTTGAATTTTTAATAATGACTGTACATAGTATTTTTTTCGACGCTGATTTCGCTGTTTGAAGTTATGATTTGTTATGTTTTCTTGTAAAAAAATTATGTTTTAGACTATTAAAGCATAAACAATCATAAAAATCAGCGAAATCAGCGTCAAAAATCATGCATACCTAAGACTTCGTACACGCCTTACTTTTAATCAATAATTAATTTACTAAATGCCAAACCTAGTAATAATAGCCAAAATAACCGCAGCCGAAGGCCAATCAGCAGCAGCCAAAACAGCCCTTTTAGAAGTAGTCGAACCAACCAGGAAAGAAGCGGGCTGCATTCAATACGATTTTCATCAAGACCTAAAGAACCCGCACTTGTTTTATGCCTATGAGCAATGGGAGACAATGGAACATTTACAAGCACATAGTAAATCTGAACATATTACGGCGATGAAAGCTAAGACAAAGGGGATTATTTTAGGGTCAGAATTGAGTTTTTTAAATAAAATTTAAGCGTTTGCTAGGAGTTTGTTTTGGAGATAAGAACTAAAAGACGCTTTTTTAGCTCAAAAGATAAATTTTGAATAAACTTTAAAGTAAACCTTTAAATATTTTTGAGAAAAACCGTTTTTTGATTTTACTAAAACGGTTTTTTTCCGAATATAAAACTAGCTTGATTCCCGTATTTAGTATTTAATTGGTTTAGAAAAAAATCCTATTAAAAATATTGGTTTAGCTCTTGTCAAATTCCAAAATACCTGTATCTTTGTGGCTGGTGAGATTCCTCGACCAGCTCCTTTTAAATTCCCCCAGGTAGGAAACTAAGCAAGGGTAGAAAGTTGAGCGGTGTGATGGAGTCTTGCCTTTATTGTTTTTATGACTTTCCTCTTTAATTAATATTTCCCCAACTTTCTCTTATTAATTAATTTTTATTAATACTTACCAAAATAAGTTGAGTGCCTGTTTTAAATTTTCCAAAGTAGTATTATCAAACGCCAACCTATTGTTTAGATTCCTAATTATTTTCTTATCCTAGATATTAATTATTGACAATCAAGCTATCAAATAAGCGTAAACTAAATAACATTTCATCCCGATAGTTATCAAAATGATAATTGTCTATAGCCTTTTAAGCTTGTTCTAAACTGATTTCAACTTCTAACAATTTTAGGGAAAACGAAAGAAATACCCTACGTAAATTCGTGAGGTTGGATAATTCGTAGCGAAATCTCCCACGAATTATTTTTTAAAACATATAGTATTTGTTGCGTAGGTTATTTTTTGCCAAACTCCTTACTTTTTGTTGGACAATCTAATATAATTCGGTTTTAGGTTTAGCATTCTATCTTTAAGTTGGCAACTGGCAACCCGCTACTCAGGCTGACCGCAAATGGTGTTTGTATCATACGTAACCGCCAAATTTATTTGGCTGGTTCTATGTAATACACTGGCCATCAATTTTTGTAGAACCTACCAAATAAATTTGGTGGTTACGAAACGCATTAACGGTCAGCCTGAACTGGAAACTGGCAACTCGAAACCTGCAATCCTCAATCCCGATAAGGAATTTTCGTAGTAGCAAATAGTCGCCTGACACTATATCGACCACTACCATTGACGTAGACCAGCATTAACCCACCTATAATAGCTAAATTTTTCATAAATAAAATGGCTTCTATCCGTTGATTTTCTGGAGGGTCATTCCAAAAAGAATGGGCAACAAAGGTAACAGGTATCCAATATAATAATATTAAGAAAGACCCAAAACCAGAACGATAGCCTAATAATAATAATAACCCGCCTAG
>JBGCFJ010000361.1:0-2312 GCA_045106885.1 Saprospiraceae bacterium | reverse complement strand
GAAAGATAGGATTATAGATTTGACTTATATTGATGCGCCTATTTTTGTGAAATGGTTACTTAGTAATAAAACCAATGCTTGGCATGTTGAAATGGGTGGTATCTATTCTAGATTAATTAATACGGAGATTACAGAGGAAATTAAAGATGCTAAAAGAGAATTTGTTTATCAAGATGCGGTTTTGGATTTTAATAAAGATGATATTTCCTTTTTAGCTGGATTTGGGCATACTTGGAAAAATGGGATTTCAATGAACTTTAGATATGTTATTGGGGTCAATAAATTTTATCAAAACGCTGAATTTAGTAGCCCCACACGTGGTTCATTAGCTACCCAAGATGTTGATTTTTTACGTAATTATTATTATAGTTTAAATGTTAGTTATACTATTTTTAAAAGAGCTATAAAAGGGAAGAAAAAATGATTCGTTCTGGTTGCTGGTTGTTCTTAAGTAACCAGCAACCAGCTAATTAAAAATGTCACCAGTTAGCGTTTTCCTATTAATATTCGATATACTTCCGACAAAGCTTTAAATGTATACCTACCCTAAATTGTGTTTTTCTTATTTTTGTAAAACTTCCACTACCGAGAATCCGTTTATTTCCCACATATCTTGTTAACCAAACGAATAACCCTAAATTGTCTTATTATTGTAGGTAATACCTAAGTGATTTGGTAATTCTAAAAATTAACAATTAGATTATATAATTTTACAGTCCTCACTTATAAAAATATACAAATAAACGATGCAAAAATTTACTTTATTAATAGGTTGTTTTTTACTTGGATGTCTACCTATGGATGCTCAAGAATTAAGAGGTGTTTGTGGAAATACTTATGCAGACCAAATGTCTCAAATTGATCGTTATTTAGCTAATAAAAAAATGGCTAAAACGAATCCTTCAAAAAGTCGAAATGCGGTTACTTATATCCCTATTCAATTTCACGTTATTACTAGAAATAATGGAACGGGAGGAATTAAAATAACAGATGTCTTAGACCAGCTTTGTTTATTGAATAATCAGTTTGGTGCATTTGATATTATTTTTTATCAAGCAGATGCGCCAAATGTGATTGCCAATGATGTGATTTATGATAATCATACGCTTACCTCTGGTCAATTTTCTATGAGACAGCGAAGAAATAGAGAGGCTTTAAATGTTTGGGTCGTAAATGATGCAACGCCTAATAGTGGAGGGCCTGCGATTGGAATTACTTTAGGATACTTTGATCCACTCAATGATTGGATTGTAATTAGAAAAAACCAAATTTCTGGCTCTAATAATACCTTAGCGCATGAAGTGGGGCATTTCTTTAGTTTATTTCACCCACATCTTGGTTGGGATGCGGAACCTTATACTATGGCAACGCATGGTATGCAGGTTGGCACAAAATCTCCGAGTGGCAGAGATACGGAGTTGATGGATAAAAGTAATTGTGAAACTGCTGGAGATATGATTTGCGATACAAATCCAGATTATAATTTTGCACTAACTTGGAATGGCTGTACTTTTAATGTAGATGTTCAGGATCCGAATGGAGATTTAGTAGATCCTGATGAGAGCTTAATTATGAGTTATTTCAATGATGAATGTACTAGTAAATTTACGGAAACACAGGTAGAGATGATGGTAGCTGATGTTGCTAGCCCTAGTAGAAATTTTTTAACAAGAGAGAATTATACGCCAATTGCAACTGAGATTACAGCAATTGCTACCTTAATTTCTCCAGTTGAAAGTGTCGTAACTTCTTCTTTTAATAAGGTGGAATTAAAATGGCAAGCGGTAGCAGGAGCAGATACTTATTTAGTAGAAGTTGACCGTTCCTCTGGATTTAATATTGATAATTTTAAATTTATTGTGTCCAATCAAACTAGTTTATTACTAGAAGATATATTAGATGCGGACAGAAATTATCGTTGGAGAATAACGCCTTATAATGCTTCTTATACTTGTGCGCCACCTTCTGAAACTGCTAGATTTAGAACAGGTATTTCGACAAGTGTTGCTACTATCAAAACAGTAAATAATTGGACCATTCAGCCCAATCCGATGACCGCTACTAGCGAACTTACGATTGCTGTAAATGCGACTACTGCTTTTGATGCAGATATTAAAATCTTTAATTTAACAGGTCAATTATTACAAACTCAACCAGCTACTAAATTTTTTGCTGGGAATTCAAAAATTCACTTAGCAGTAAGTAATTTGACCAAAGGTGTTTATTTCATTACTTTGGAAAATGCAGAAGGTGTTTTGAATAAGAAGTTAGTGATACAGTAGGCAGTAGGCAGTAGGCAGTAGGCAGTAGGC
>JBGCFJ010000360.1:0-2869 GCA_045106885.1 Saprospiraceae bacterium | reverse complement strand
AAATTAAGGCTTTTACCGATATTTTGCGGTCAATGCACCCATATTCCTTTGCAATATCCGTACATGCTTCAATAGCATACAAACTTACTTCAATATAATATTTGAGCGTTGAATCGCTATTTAACTGTTTTACAATAGAATCTACTTTTCCAACATCTAATCCTCCCTCCATATATTTATTAGGGTAGATAGCTTTTGTAACTTGGGCTTTATACTTTGATAATAAATTTTCATCTAATACACTTTGCTTCCCTTTTATTTGATAATAATTTCTAACCAATTCAAAGCTAGTATAAAGCTCGGTTAACTCTTGTTTCAATTGCCGAGCGTCTTGAGCATTGATGTATTTTAGAAAGTCCTTCATTTTTAATAATTATTTCGATTTTGCCAAACCTGCAACGCTTCCATCGTTTCACCATCTGCCTCGATATTTCTTAATTTATCTACATCTACAGGTATCACCATATCATTAAACTCAATTTCAACATAATAACTACCCCCTTCAAAATTGGACTCATCTGTTTTGTTGCCTACCACTTTCACCTTAGACCAAAGTCTTTTACCATCTTTTTTCTTTACTTGATATTCTGCTTCAAATGGATAATAAATACTCTCTTCCATATAAATAGCCCATCCCATATTAGCTTCTTCGTCCGAATAACAATCTACTACTACTTCATAGGTGATGATTTCTTCAATTTCTGCTTTTGTTAATTTCATACATTCTTTTTTTTGATGAAAATTCTAGTCAAAATTACGTATAGATTTAGAAATCCAAGATTCGAAGTCTTCTAATGAACGATTCATCTTTCTTTATTTTGTGTAGTTTGTGGCGAAGATAGTAGATTATTGGCAAATTTGATACTCCAAAACAATTGACAGACTATTTGCTTGACATCGTAAACAGCCCATTTTTCAAGGATGCTGATGTTGTCAGGGATTTTGCGTTAAAATTTTGTGGGTTGGCTTTTTTAGTAGCGCTAAATTTTCACTCAAAACCGAAGGCTTGTCCTTGACAATTTCAGCAGCCTTAAAGATCTTTGTTGAAGATGTTAAGCAAACGACTTAAAAAAAAGAAATCATTTTATTGTAAATCTATTAAATCATGCGGCAAATTCCTTACAGCTTTATAAAAAAACTTATTTTAGCAAGTTCAGTAAGAATTAAAAGCTATATATTTTAATACAGGCATTTTTACACAATATATTCACTATTCAATGAGTCAACTTACACTAGATAATTTCGACAACAATGTATCTTCAACTATTTATCGAAGAGGGAAAAAGTATTATAATGCTGGAAATGTCATCTATGCTAATGAAATAACGCCCGAGCATTATGATGCTTTGGTGATGGGGTCTGGCACCAATTATCAGGTTAATATTCTTTTTGATGGAGCTGAAATCATTCAAACAGATTGTAGTTGCCCTTATGATTGGGGAGATATGTGCAAGCATGTGGTGGCAACATTATTAGAATTAAGACAAACTATCGTCAAAACTGTTCCATCCAAAAAAACTATCCAGAAACAAGTCACTTCAGCGGAAAAATCGGAAATAGTAAAAGCTACAATTGTCCCTGTCGAAAAGCAAATGGAAGTTTACACAACTTTAAGTTTGACGGAACAGCGATTAATTAAGATTCCTGCCTTGGGCTGGCAAGCATTCTCTCAAACCAAACTAGCTGAAATATTTAATAATTGTGAGTTCAAACATGATGGAAAAAGGCTATACCCTAATGTCTTTAAACCGATACTCAAAAAATTGGTTAAAATGGGTTATTTGACCTTGAACCGAGATAATCAATATGCTTGTCATCGAGGTTTTGCTGAAAATCTTTGCCAACAATTTTACACTACCGATACTGATTTCTCAACGATTGCCAAACATTTCCAAAGGTATTCAGGGTCTTATTATTACTATAGTCATAGCGAATATGGGAGTAATCTTTTTAGAGATATGCGAATTGCTCGATATGCGGATGAACCAAAACAATTTGAGGATAATTATTATGCATTAGCTAGTCAAACACAGTCAAAACATACACAAAAAACGCTGTGTGATTATTGGCTACCCTCATTATTTGATATAGAAAAAATTGATGGATTACCCTTAGGGGTTCGGGCTTTTTTACTAAAGGAGAAATTAACCTTGCAATTATTTAATCTAACTGCACCTGATGAATATTTTCTTTATACAGTAGAAAATTTGTCCATCTTTGAGGAATCTAATAAAGATAAAATAGCCTTGTTACTAGGTATGTTATTCTTATTAAGGGGGGAATGGAAAAACCTAGAAACAATTACCCCAACGCTTAGTGCCAATCCAATTAAGCTAGGGATAATAACTGCTATTCGACAATTTATAGTAGGAAAAACAGAAGCCGCTTTGGATACTTTTGAGGTCACGTTAAAATTGCTCAAAAAGAACACTAGAGATAACAAATTGCATTTCTATAACTTAGAAGGTATTTTTCATTTACTTACCAAACTAAAAATACAAAAGGAATCTTTATATAAAAAGGCAGATAGTCATATCACTTGGGCATTGAAAAACCCGAGTTCCTATAATACTGTTTTTCATTGGTTAAAAGGCGTTCGGCTTTTTTTAAAAAAAAAAAAAAAAGAAGGGCTAAATTTAATTAGATTCAACAAAAATAATGACCCAATCATTGCTTTTTTTAGACCTTTTTGCCTTTTTTGGATTGATGATAGAAAAGTAGAGAAAAATGACCTCAAAAAACTCTACGAAAAAACGAGTAAAAATGGCTATCAATGGATGGCAAATGAACTGCTTATTCTTTCGCATGTTATAGATCCTAGTAATCCGGGAAGGGAAGCCTTATTAAAAAAAAAAAAAAAACAACTAGG
>JBGCFJ010000036.1:0-12498 GCA_045106885.1 Saprospiraceae bacterium | reverse complement strand
TCAACCATTTATACCGCCTTTTTCCCTTCTAAGAAACTCAAAAAATGCGTCCATAATCCATTATGCAAGCATTTTTTGAATTCCTTAGAAGAAAAATTGACTGGTCTAACTGGCTAATTATTTTCTCCACTTTGCCTAAGTCAATAGTGTCAGGAGTAGGCTGTCTCGCTAATTCCATTAAAGCTACTAAATCTGTTTCTTTGTGCTTATTTTTTACTTCTTTTTCTGGTGTGATTGGAGGAGGGGTAAAAGCAGCTTTTGAAGGTGTTATTTTTAATATTTTTGATACCTTTATCAGCCATTTAATTTTCCAATCTATCTGTATTTCTGCGACAATGCGCATCAACTCTGATTTTAAATTTGCTGTATTCATACCTATCTTTTTAAGAAAAACCAATTTTTTAAAGGTTAGGGAAAACGAAAAAAATAACCTACGTAAATTCGTGGGGTTGGATAATTCGTGGGGAAATTAGTAACGAAATTCCCCCACGAATTATTTTTTTAAAACATATAGTATTGTTGCCTAGGTTATTTTTTGCCAAATCCCTTATTTTTTTCAAAAATAACAAAAAAATCAGTAAAATAAATCCCTAACTAACACTTCCCAACAAAATATAAATCAAAACCGTCACCATAACCAATCCCCAACTCAGCGCCTTCGCATATTTCCATTGCACCATTTCCACCACCCCAATATCTGTAATAGAAAATGTATTGACTCTAGGATACATCGCAGAAACTAAGTGCATGACAACAATATTAAGCACAAATTCAATTCCCCAAATATGCACAAAATGCAAATCTACTTGAATGACATGGTCCAGAATAATATAAAATAATAAGCCAAAAATTAACCCTGCTTTAGCACCAATAGCGGAGACTTTTGGAAAGAAAAAACCTGCTAAAATAACGGTTGCCATCGGGATGAAAAAGATACCATTCAATTGCTGTAATAATTGATACAAACCATCTGGCGCATTGGCAACAAAAGGAGCGACCGAAATGGCAAAAACTGCCAATATAGCCGAAACCGTTTTTCCCATCCAAACCAAACTTTTTTCAGAAGCTTGTTGATTAAAATAACGTTGGTAAATGCCTAAACTAAAAATGGTTGCTGCACTATTTAAAGCACTATTAAACGTACTTAAAATAGCTCCTAATAAAACGGCAACAAACAAACCAGTTGACCATGTTGGCAATACTTTTTTGACCAAATTAGGATAAACGGTATCTGGATTATCATATAGGGAATCCCCAAAATAATAAAAGCCAATGATGCCAGGTAAGACGATAACTAACGGGATTAGAATCTTTAAAACCCCTGTAAATAATAGCCCTTTTTGTGCTTCTTTTAAACTAATTGCACCTAATGCTCGCTGAATAATATGTTGGTGCATGGTCCAAAAATAAAGTTGATTGATAATCAATCCTGTAAACAAAACACTAAAAGGAAGAATTGCCCCTCTTGCCCCTTCGCCGACCGAAGCTTCATTGCTAATCACATTAAATTTTTCTGGTGCGTTGGCATATACTTTTTGGATACCCGTAGTCAGACTACCATCTCCAATATCCCAAAGTGCTAAAATAGGGACCGATAAGCCTGCAAGCAATAAACCAAAACCATTAATTGTATCGGTATAAACGACCATTTTTAAACCACCAAAAATAGCATAGACTGCACCAATAATCCCTACAACTAAAACCGTTAGTACTAAGCCCTGTTGGGTATTAATGCCCAATAAACTAGAAATATCAAAAATGCTTTCGATATTGATGGCGCCCGTGTAAAGGACAATTGGTAAAAGGGTAGTAACGAAGGAAATAATGAGTAGTAAAGCAATTAAAGTACGGGTTAAGCCATCAAAGCGTTTTTCCAAAAATTCGGGAATAGTGGTTAAACCCATTTTGAGGTAACGAGGCACAAAATAGAGTGCCGCAGCCACCAAAGCTAAAGCAGAGGTCACTTCCCAAGCAATGATAATCATCCCATTTTTATAAGCAGAACCATTCATGCCAATCAGATGCTCGGTAGAAATATTGGTCAATAGCATCGAACCAGCAATGACAATACCTGTCAGGCTTCTACCTCCTAAAAAGTAACCGTCTTTCGTATTTAGCTTATCTTTTCGGAGTTGCCAAGAGGCGTATCCAGCTACAAAAAGGGTGAAGGCTAGAAAACTTAGAAACTGGAGCATAATTTTGAGTTGCGAGTTGCCAGTTGCGGGTTGCGAGTTGACCTAAAATAGTTTTAACTCGCAATTTATAACCTGTAACTCGGATTAATTATTTTGATTCTCTGACAAATCTAGTGGAACAAGATTTTAACCGTCCGATGACTGCGTCGTCGGATGGTTAAAATCAGCTCATCCGACGACGCTAGTCATCGGACGAGTTGATTTTTGCGAAATTTGTCAAGGAATCTTTATTTTATTTTTATCGGCTTATTTTTCCTAACCGACTCATTCGCTGCGATAGCAATTTTAGTAGCCATTAAAGCGTCGTAAACACCACCGATAATAGGTTCATTATTTTTTATAGCATGAATGAAAGCCTGCATTTCCTTACAATAAGATTCGGTATATCGGGTCATGAAAAAATTATAAGGTAGTCCTTTATGGCTGCCTTTTTTATTAAAAAATTGCTGAGTGTCGGCATAATTATTGTCGATTTTACTCATGCCTTTTGAGCCGAAAATTTCTAAGCGTTGGTCGTAGCCATAAACCGCTTGCCGACTATTATCAATGACCGCCAAACAACCATTGGCAAATTTTAAAGTAATCACGGCAGTATCAATATCTCCAACTTCTCCAATGGCTTTATCTACCCTGACAGCAGCTTTGGCAAAAACTTCTACTACTTCACTATTGACAATAAACCGAGCCATGTCAAAATCGTGAATGGTCATATCCATGAACAAGCCACCTGATACTTTTAGAAATTTAATGGGTGGTGGGGCAGGGTCTCGACTGGTGATTTTTAGAATATGTGGGTCACCAATTTTACCTGTGCTGACTTGTTGCTGTACTGCTGCAAAATTAGGGTCAAAACGGCGATTAAATCCAACTTGCAATTTTACCTTGGCTTTGCTAACCATTTTGTGAATCCGTTCAATTTTTTTGACGGTTAATGCTAAAGGTTTTTCACAAAAGATATGTTTACCTGCTTTGGCAGCCGCTTTGATATGCGGTAAATGCGTATTGGTTGGGCCGCAGAGAATAACGGCATCAATATTTTTATGCTTAATGACGTTTAAAGCATCTTGATGAATTGCTGTTACGCCTAAATTTTTAGCAAATTCATAGCCTGTATCGCTGGGCGTTGAAGCGGCAATGACTACTGCTTCTGGAATTCGATAAACTAGATTTTCTAAATGTACTTTACCAATTCGACCTAAGCCGACAACACCGATTTTTAATGGGTTCACTTGTTTAATTTTGAAAGGATAAGAATTAGAAAGTAGCGAATATACTAAATGCTATGGGTTTGGGAGTTATTAAGACAGACGTTTTTAAAATTTGTAAAATGGATTGGATGAATTTAGTTAAAAAATGTTGCCTTTTTATAATATTAACCATCCTCACCCAAATCGGTGGAGTCGTTTATTTAGTCTATCAACCATTGAGTTATTGGCTTAAAAAAAGGTGGAATGGACGTAAACAAATGATTGCTCGAATTGGGCTGTTTTTACTAGGGTATCTTATTGCCACGCTTTTTATCGTTCCGCCAATTGCAAGGCAATATGGCAGAGTACCAATGCCTTACCTTTCCACAAATAAAACGCCGCTTAGACCATTAACCATATTTACTTGCCTACTCAATCGACATTATGTAAAGCCCACTTTGGAAAGAGAGATTATCCAAATAGCCCGAAGGTTGCAGCGATTATATCCAGAAAGAAAAGTTGTTTATTTAGATGCTAATTTTCCATTTTGGGATGGGTTTCCATTGCTACCTCATTTAAGTCATAATGATGGCAAAAAGTTAGACCTTGCTTTTTTGTATAAGGATAAGGTAACCCGAAAAATAGTGAATGGAAGCCCTGCTTTTTCTGGTTATGGCGTTTACGAAGCACCCAAGAAAGGAGAATTGAATCAGCCAACTATCTGTGCTAAAAAAGGCTATTGGCAGTATGGACTTTTAGCATGGTTGACCCCACAAGGACAAAAAGAAACCGTCATTATAGATGAACAAGCTAATAAACAATTCCTGAATTTATTAGCCCAAAATAAAGCGATTAAAAAGATATTTATAGAACCACATTTGAAGACCAGATGGGGTTTGGAAAACTATGCTAAAATTCGGTATCATGGCTGCCATGCCGTTCGACATGATGACCATATTCATGTGCAATTATAGGTTTTGTGAGGTATAAGGGTATAGAGGGGCAAAGGTTTAAAGGTATAGCTATCCTGCCTACTGCTACTGCCTACTGCTACTGCTACCGCCTACTGCTACTGCTGACTTCCTACTGCTTTCCGCACACTCCCATGTTCCAATAAAAGCGCCTTAGCCGTTTCGTAATCCAAATCAGGCAAACTATTCATCACCATTTTTGTCCCTCTATCTACGAGTTTATTATTACTCAATTGCATATCGACCATTCGATTATCGACCACTCGACCCAATTGAATCATCACACTAGTAGAAATCATATTTAATACCAGTCTTTGCGCCGTGCCTGACTTCATACGAGTACTGCCTGTCACAAATTCAGGACCGACAATGACTTCAATGGGAAAGTCCGAATTAGCGGCCATTGGAGAAGATGGATTACAAGTAATGCAGCCTGTAGTAATGTCATTTTTTTGGCAAGCAGCAAGTCCCCTAACGACATAAGGCGTTGTACCAGAAGCAGCAATCCCCACTACCGTATCTTGCGCATTAATGTGATAGGCCTGTAAATCTTTCCAAGCCAAATCCACATCATCTTCGGCAAATTCTACGGCTTTCCGAATGGCACTATCTCCACCTGCAATCAAGCCAATGACCCAATCATCGGTCACGCCAAAAGTTGGTGGGCATTCGGAAGCATCTACTACACCTAAACGACCGCTTGTACCAGCGCCAATATAAAATAACCGCCCGCCATCTTTCATTTTAGGCACAATGGATTTGACCAATAATTCAATTTGAGGAATCGCTTTTTCTACCGCAAAGGCGACAGTTTTATCTTCGTTATTAATATTAGTTAATAATTCAGTAACCGACATTTTTTCTAAATGACGGTGATTAGATGGACTTTCGGTAATTCTTTGCATTTTATGAAGGTTCACGGTACACGGTTGATGGCATACGGTATTTGTATTAATTTAAAAAAGTAAAAATAAGAGTAAATGTTAAACAACTCGCAACTCGTAACTCGCAACTCACACCCCAAACTGCGTCAAATGATGGTCTAAATGTTTGGCAAAAAGCACGTTCCATTCATCGGCGGTTAAAGCACCAAAAGAAGGAGATTCCTTTCCTTCAAAATGAGAAGGCCCTAAATTTTGCGTTTTTTGCATATAGTCAATTAATCGTTTTTTTTCCGCTTCAAATGCTTTGGTTTTTCCCGTCATTACAAATTGCGGAGCTGTTTTACCATTTTTAGGATAAGGTTTGGGCCCACAAACAGTAGGTTTGACAAAGGTTTTGAGCATAAAACGCATGAAAAAATTGGCTTTAGGATGAATGTCTTCATGCGCCATTTCATAACCAACATTTAGATGGGCTAGCATTTGAGCCACATTCATTTTTCCCCAGGTTGGTTTTGAATCATTTGTTAATTGGTTGACCCTGTCAATGGTGATTTGTAAGTCGGTTGAGTTAAATAGATTTCTCATAATTAATTATTTAAAATGAGGTGAATATTACAAAGGTAAAATTTAAAATAGGAATAAAAAAAGGAGTCTCTCGTTAGAGAAACTCCTCGCCTTAAATGAACTCCTTATGTAAAAGGAATTTATAACGTATTCAGAGATTTAACCCGACTGAATTTTTATTTTTTGTAGTTATCTTTTGGACTACTATTAACGACAAAGTAACAGTGAATTATTTTTTAAAATTATTAAAATTTTGTTAAGGTTTATCATTGGTAGTTGTTTTGGAATAATATTCTGAATTATTTATAATAAAAAATTATTATTTTGTAATGTTGTGATATGGAATTCTGTTTTCTTGTTCATTAGGTGAAAAAAATAGATGACCTATCGCTAAGAAAATACGTTTATCCTTAGGTAATTTATTTTGGAATTAAATTTTATTTAGTAATTTTCCTACATGGATGAAATCCACGGATATATAGAACGGATTACTTTCCAGAATGCGGACAATGGCTATACTGTTGCTCGCTTAAAAGAAAGTGGTAAGAAAGACCTAACGACCGTCGTCGGGACGCTAACCTCTGTGCAAGCGGGGGAGTCGGTGCGTTGTAAAGGATTTTGGAAAAATGATATTAATTATGGCTTTCAATTCATAGTAAAAGAATATGAAGTAGAGCGACCTTCTTCCGAAAAAGGCATCAAAAGGTATTTAAGTTCTGGATTAATCAAAGGTATCGGTCCTGCCTTTGCGGAACGAATTGTAGACTATTATAAACTAGAAACATTAGACGTCATTGATGCCAATCCCGAAAATTTGCTAGAAATCAATGGGATAGGGGCAAAAAGGGTGGAGCGTATAAAAAGTTGCTGGGCGGAACAAAAGGCGATTCGAGAAGTAATGGTTTTTTTACAAAGTTTTGGGGTCAGCCCGACTTACGCTAAAAAGGTATTTAAAACCTATGGTGATAAAAGTATCATAACCGTACAAACCAATCCTTACCAATTAGCCAGAGATATTTGGGGCATTGGTTTTAAAACGGCTGACCAAACTGCTCGACAAATGGGCATCCAAATGGCGGCAGATATTCGGATAGATTCGGGGGTAGAATACGTGTTGTCAGAACTGTCTAACGAAGGGCATACTTGTTATCCTGTCGATAAAAAAAAAAAAAAAGCACAAGAATTATTAACCGTTGAAGCCAATTTAATAGATGCCAGGTTAGCAGCTATTTTAGCTGAAGATAGAATAGTGATTGCTAGTTTGGAAGTAGCAGAGAAACCGACAATGTGTATTTGGCTAAAATTATTTCATGTTTGTGAAAGAGGTATTGTGAAAGAATGGAAACGCTTGCATAAAGGAAAATCATTGCTCCGAAAAATAGCTCCTGATAAAGCGATTATGTGGGCGCAAGACCAATTAAAAATAGAACTCGCCGCCAATCAAAAAACAGCCGTTGCGCAAAGTTTATCAGAGAAAATCCAAATTATTACAGGTGGCCCAGGAACGGGAAAAAGTACGATTACCAAAGTTATTTTATTAATTACCCAACAACTTACCAAAAAGATATTATTAGCCGCACCAACGGGACGGGCAGCCAAACGGCTTTCTGAAATTACCAAGATGGAAGCCTCTACGATTCATAGTTTACTAGAATTCGATTTTGGTATCAATGGCTTTCGCAAAAATCTAGAAAACCCTTTAGATTGTGATTTACTAATAGTGGACGAAGCGAGTATGATTGATACGGTCTTAATGTATAGTTTATTAAAAGCGATTCCGAGTCACGCTCGATTAATTTTAGTGGGTGACATTGACCAATTGCCAAGTGTTGGGGCAGGCAATGTACTACAAGATTTGATTGCGTCCGAAAAGATTCCAGTAACTCGATTAACTGATATTTTTCGACAAGCCGCTGATTCCAAAATTATCATCAATGCCCATAAAATAAATGCAGGACAATTTCCGAATATTAAAACCGAACCCGATGCGGATTTTTTCTTTATTGAAAAAGAACTACCAGAACAGATTACGGAATTGATTCCAACTTTGGTCAAAAAGCGATTACCAAAAAAGTATGGCTTGGATAGTTTTAATGATATTCAAGTGTTAAGTCCCATGAATAGAGGAATTATAGGTACCCGAAACCTCAATTTGATTCTACAAAAAGAACTCAATCCATCCAAAGACCCACTAATCAAAATGGGCAGAACCTTTCATTTGCATGATAAAGTAATGCAATTGAAAAATAATTATGACAAAGAAGTGTTTAACGGCGATGTTGGTCGCATCCAAAAAATAGACCGCATCGAACAAGAATTATACGTAGATTTTGAAGGCAAACTAGTCAATTATGATTTTTCAGATATTGACCAATTAATGCTCGCCTATGCGGTGTCAGTACATAAATACCAAGGCAGCGAATGTCCTTGTATCATTATGCCGATGCACACGACGCATTATATGATGCTCTTCCGAAATATGCTTTATACGGGGATGACTAGAGGGAAACGATTGGTCATTATTATTGGTACGAAGAAAGCTTTGTCAATGGCTATTCGGAACAATAAGGTGGCTAAGCGATATTCTGGGTTGGAGGAGGCTTTTGCCTAATCAATCGTCACTTTACTACCCCACCAATCCGCATTCGGCGACCAACCTTCCGTCAAAAAGTTAGTTCGTCGTTTTTCTAAACGAGGCAATAAAGTTTCTTCAAAATACTGATGTTTTAATTGAAAAGAGTCTTCATTATATTGAGCGTCAAGCTTAGGATATAAAACAGGTAGCCCTTTAAATTCTTCCGTTAAACGTTGACTTAATCTATCTCCAATTTCAGCATAAGTAGTTTGATGTCGAACATCGACTAGTTCTCCAATATCTTTTTCTAAGTTATACAATTCTTCGTGCCCATCTTCGTAATAACGAATCAATTTCCAAACACCTGCTCGAATAACTGCCGAAGGGTCGCCGCCTTGATTGCCATAATGAGGATAATGCCAAGTTAAGGCTCTTTCAGTAATAGCTTGACCTTCTAAAATAGGTTTCAAACTCACGCCATCATTATGCAAATCTGGTCGAAGTGGAATATTGACCAAATCCAGTAGCGTAGGGTAGAAGTCAGTTCCAGTAACAGGGGTTTCATTTTGCTGCCCATTATGTGCCATCCAAGGAACATTTATTAAATAAGGCACTCGAAGCCCGCCTTCCCATTGATAGCCTTTGCCGCCACGTAAAGGAGTGAGCGAAGTCGAAAAATTATCACCAGAAGTAACGCCCCCATTGTCTGATGTAAAAATAACAATCGTATTATCGGCTAAATTTAAGCGGTCTAAAGTTTGCAAAACTTGCCCAACTGCCTCATCCATTTGTTCAATCAAACCAGCGTAAACAGGATTATCTTGTTGTTGTCGAATGGGCATTCGTCTTTCCATTTTAAATCCTTTATCTGCAATACCTTGTTGTGCTGCTTTTTCTCGATATTTAGCCCATTTATCCTCAGAAGTTTGAATAGGCGCATGCACCGCATAAAAAGAGAGATATGCCAAAAAGGAAGTGTCTTTATTTTCTTCAATAAAAGCACTCGTTTCTTTAGCCAATTTAGCGGATAAGCTCATTCCTTTCTCGGCTGGATAATCTTCCATTTTGGGATTGTTAAAAGGAGAAAAGAAGCCACCACTATAAGGTCCACCTTTATGGTACCCGCCTTGATTTTCGTCAAAACCGTGGTCTTCAGGGTGCGACCCTTCGTTGCCCAAATGCCATTTTCCTGCAAAGAAAGTCGCATAGCCGTTTGTTTTTAATAACTCAGGTAAAGTGGTGTATTCATGGGGAAGATGCTCGCCATTTACAGGAGGTAACGTTTTGGTATAGCGTTTATATCTTCGCCATTGCTCTCCCGTTGGTGCGCCAATCCAGTCGGTAATTCCGTGTCTAGCAGGAGATTTGCCCGTCATCAAACTTGCCCTAGATGGACTGCATACTTGGCAAGCGGCATAACCATTGGTAAAGACCATTCCTTTTTGAGCAATTTTGTCAATATTCGGCGTTTCGTAATAATCACTGCCCATACAACTTAAATCGTTATAGCCTAAATCATCTGCTAGAATGAAGAGGATATTGGGTTTTTGTTGTTTTGTTTCAGATGTTGATGTTTGGCAACTTAGAAAGATGGTCGTGATTAATAAAAAAGTGAAATAGATTGGATTTTTCATTGTTTTTAACTTTAGTGACGGATGGACGGCATCACGGGTGGATGGCATCACGGATGAACGGCGTTTTTTTATCTAGAAGAGAAGCTTGCTTGGACATTTACTTTTTTTCGTATTGAGGTAGAACTATTACAGTTGCATCAGTAAATCTAGCTTGAGGATTTTTTTGTAAACACTTTTTGATGATAGGAAGCAAAGGAATAAGCGCCTCTTCTTCCAAAGTGTAATCTATATCTCCAAGTTGTATGGCCTCATAAAGGGCATCCCAAGTAAAACCTGAAAAAGGAAATTTATCAAAGATAATTAAATACATTAAAATTCCTAACTGATAAATATCAGAGGCATAATTAGCGGGACTTTTTAAGGACTGGAGCGAAGATTTATTAATTCTTTCAGGTGCTAAATAAATATCTATACCACCTTTTCTTAGTTGGTCAATAGATGCCTCATTTTGTAAATGAGACAAGCCAAAATCTATAATGGTAACTTTAAGCGATTTAGACACCATGATATTTTTATGATGCAAATCTCCGTGAATTACTTGATGACTATGTAGAAAAGCAAGGGCTTTTATTATTTGTTGAATTAAATGAATTTTTGTTGGGGCATTGATTTTTGTCTGCCTAGAAAAATGGAGTAAGGTTTTTCCTTTTACAAATTTTAAGATGGCAAAGGCCTCTTTTTCGTTATAACGAATTAATCGGGAAAGATTTGGATGCTTGGGTAAGCTTTTCATCAATTCAAACTCTTGTTTAAATACCTTCTGGAGCAACTCTTTTTTAGTTGCCGTTATTCCTTTAGGAAACCTTAAAGCTTTAATAATTACTTTTTTGGGATGTTTGGCAACATAGATTTCTACTTTCCTTTTTTTGACTAATAATTGCGTAATTAAATATTTACCAAGGTAGGTGCCAATTTTAAAACGTTGGCCTTTAGCAGGTTTAGTCGGTAGTTGCTTCAATTTAGATTCAGGAATCACAATCCCTTTTTCGAGCATACGTTGTAAAAAAGCAACTAATTTTTCTTCTGCTGGGAATGCTAGTTGTAGGTCTGTTAAGGTCTGAGGGCGTTTTAGAAATTTTAAAAAATAGTAGATTTCGGGATTAATTAAATAATCTTTTTTCTTTTCCTTGACTAGAATAAAGGTTGCTTGTTGGTCTAATTGAGCAATTTCTGGCGCATGAGGCATTTTTTTTTGAAGGTAGCCTAATTTTTTTAGTTGGTAATTGGGAGATAGAACATAACGCATTGGAGAGAATTGGAATTCGATAATTTATGAAGCCCTTGAATAAACAGTAGACCGTCAGCAGTGGTAGAAGTATTGACCGCAATATCTCAATGATAATGACAGTAGATAGTCAGCAGTGGCAGTAGGCAGTAAAGCCTTGATTTTCAATACTGAAATTTTGCCTAAGCACAGTTATTTGAACAGTCTCCTTGAACTATTAGGTCTTCTATTTTCGATAACTTGATGGTTAAGATTGTTTGATTATTAATCCTTAAACAACCCTAACCATCAAATCCTTAAATACTCATTTTAACCCAATCCAAAAGTGTCATCCGAAGAATCATAACTTTGAGAAGAAGTAGAATCAGAAGCATTTTTTCGACCAGTAACTCTACTAATATTATCCTCACTTAGTCCTCTTCTGGCATTTCTACGTGCTGCTCGATGTGCTCTTCTGGTATTTCTACGTTCCTCTTTTTGAGCCCTTCGGAGTCTTCTTCTTTCTTCTCGCATGGCTTTTCTATTAGCTTTTCTTTCCGCCTTACTCAGAACTTTGCCACTACTGCCTTGTCCTTGGTCAAAAATATTATCTGTTCTTTTTCTTTCCGCTTCTTCTTTTTGTCGTCGGATGGCTTCTTGCCTGATAGCTTCCAATCTTTGCCGTTCTCTTTCGGCTTCTCGCTCTGCCTCTCTTTTCCATTTTTCTTTTTCTGCAGCTTCTCTGTTTATTTTGTCAAAAATATCGGTAGATTCGGCTTCTGCTTTTCTTCTAGCGGCTTCTTCGGCTTCTTTTCTTTTCTTTTCTTCTGCTTCCAGTCTTAGTCTTTCAAATATATTGGCTTCCTCTTGCGCTTTTTTTCTAGCGACTTCTTCGGCTTCTTTTCTCTTCTTTTCTTCTGCTTCCAGTCTTAGTTTTTCAAATATATTGGCTTCTTCTTGCGCTTTTTTTCTAGCTGCTTCTTCGGCTTCTTTTCTCTTCTTTTCTTCTGCTTCCAGTCTTAGTCTTTCAAAGATATTAGCTTCCTCCTGTGCTTTTCTTCTAGCGGCTTCTTCTGCTTCTTTTCTCTTCTTTTCTTCTGCTTCAAGTCTTAGTCTTTCAAAGATATTGGCTTCTTCTTGCGCTTTTTTTCTAGCTGCTTCTTCGGCTTCTTTTCTCTTCTTTTCTTCTGCTTCAAGTCTTAGTTTTTCAAATATATTGGCTTCTTCTTGCGCTTTTTTTCTAGCTGCTTCTTCGGCTTCTTTTCTCTTCTTTTCTTCTGCTTC
>JBGCFJ010000359.1:0-2640 GCA_045106885.1 Saprospiraceae bacterium | reverse complement strand
AAACCTTCTAATAGCGAGGGGTAACTTTATAAAAGTATAATAATAAAATTGTATAAATTGCTGATTTTCAACTAAAACGAAAATTGAAAAAATTATTTTTTTAGTTTTACCCCTCGCTATTAAATGAAAAAACGGGGTGTTAATTTCAAATTCTATGAGTTTTTGTCGTTTAAAAGACATTTTTGAACCGAAATTCGATTTTACCCCTCTTTATTAAAATGACACGTTTTTTATAATTATTTATTGAAAATAAGCGTTTATAATGTGCCTAAAAACCTATTTTTGACCTACTAAAATATGAAATAAATTTTGGACGTTTTTATAGTGGAACTAAACATGCTTCCACTATAAAAGTGGATTTCTACTATAGTTGTAAGGGAAAATTGAAAAAATAAATGTTCAAATCCACCTATTAAGTAACGAGCAAAGAATAAGTTCCTCGTTTGGAGCTAGAGATTTTGTTCCAAGGCTAGGCATTTTTTTGAAGAATAGCCTAGCTATTCCTCAAAAAAATAACGACGCATTGGGGCAAAATATCAGTTCCTAAATGGGGTAGTTATTTTTTACTCGTTACTAATTGTAAGCATCAAAGATGGATACAGTAATTTTCAATTGTTTACGAATTCATCGTTCATCATTTATATTTCATCATTAATACATAAACCATCATGCGGATAAATTTAGTTTCTTTTTGCTTTAGTTTAATTCTTTGTGCTTTATTATTTAGCTGTGATGATGCATTCTTAGATACCAATGTCAATCCACCAGAAGAAGAAAATCCAATGACGGAAATGCCAATGGATACGAGTACGATGGAAACTAGTCTAATGACCGCCAAAATAAATGGGGCGGATTGGGAAGCAGCAGCTGCGGGGGCACTCATTCAAGTCAATAGAATCGGTATTTCAGGATTAGCAGCAGATGGGTCTGTAATAGTGTTAAGCTTAGAAGATAATGGCGAAGGCGTTTATGAATTAACGGAGAATAGTCTAAGTGCAGGTGCTTATACGCTTAGTGATGGTTCTGATGCGTTTACCTCTAATTCTAATATGGAAGGAGGAACGGTAGAAATTACGGAACTAAATTGGCAAGACTCTACCATGTCTGGTACTTTTTCTTTTACAGGGGCAAGAGCAATACCCGCAGGAGAAGTTAACATTGAAGTAGGCCAATTTACTAATATTCGGGTCCGTACAGAATTGGGTTCTGTCAATGATTTTAATAAAATTTCGGTTAAAGTAGATGACGTATTATTTGAACCAGAAGCAGTAACCGCTATGATTGACCCTTTTTCTAATAATATCGCTATTGTAGGCACTGCCTCAGTAGGCATTCCTTCTGTAGCCCTTTATTTACCTAAAGATATTACCGAAGGAACTTATGATTTAGGAACACCTGGTTTTGCAGATTATGGCGCACAATACAATATCGACGATATGACTTTTTTAGGGGCGGAAAGTGGTCAAGTCACGGTTACGAAACACGATAAAGGCGTAAGAGTTATTGAAGGTACTTTCTTTTTTGAGGCTACAGAATTGGCGGGAAATTCAATGGCTAGTTTGATGGAAGGGAGTTTTATGGTAACCTATTAATGATGAACGATGAATGATGAATTCGTCTCTTTAGGGAAAACGAAAAAATAGCATAAGATTAGAATTATTTTTTCAATTACTTTGTTACTGACTTTTTATATTAAAACCCTCCTATCAGATGGAAATTCACAGCTTTGATAACCGTTTTTCTAAACAGGTTTCAGAACTAATTAGAAATACGCTTAGAGAGATAAATAGCAAAGATTACTCAGAAGAGATAATTGAAAAGATGTGTACTCGTTTCTCCGAAGAAAATATTACCAATAGAGCATCAAACATAAAAATGGTGTTAATGATTGAAAACGAAGAAGTTATAGGCACAGCAAGCCTGAAAGATAATATCATTTTAACGGTATTTGTTAGTGTTAATGCACAAGGAAAGGGAGTTGGAACTAAACTAATGAGATACTTAGAAGAAATTGCAAGTAAGAAAGGATTCAAAAAAGTGTTGCTTCCGTCAAGTATAACTAGCGTAAGTTTTTATAAAAAATTAGGGTACAAAATAATCGAGGAGAACATAAATGATTTTGGAAAAAATATAATAGTAGAAAAAGTGCTATAACCTTTGAAAGTATAGCGGTTATGGTCATTACGTCCGTTATTATGGGTGCATCTCAAAATGTCGCATTAAAATTAATGGAATATTAAAAGTAGCTTAGACGGCTGGTCTGAGTAGTTATGCTAAGGCTACTCAGACCAGCCGTCTAAGCTACGAACGATAATTTGAGATGCGCCCGTTTAATACTACTATTAATTTTTTTGTTTTATCCAATTGATATAGGTAGCCAATCCAGCAAAACACCAAATTGACTACTAATCGAATTGCCTACAATCTAGGATCCACCTCCTCACTCTCCATCGCCAATACCCCAAACACACATTCATGTACTTTTCGCAAAGGTTGTTTCGCTACAAATCGCTCTAATCCTTCTACCCCCAAAGCGAATTCTCTAATCGCCATCGACCGTTTTCTACCCAAGCCTCTTTTTTTCAATTTTTTCAAGTTATCAGGCATTGTATAAGCTGCCCCATAAATAATACGTAGATA